>JBCAZO010000337.1:0-3555 GCA_038532975.1 Pseudomonadota bacterium | reverse complement strand
CCGGTTTCTCAATGCGTTGGATATTGTTCTCATCTCCAACAACCTCGGGGATGCAAAATCCATCGCGACACATCCGGCAACAACCACCCATCAGCGCCTGTCCGACGACCAGAAGCAGGAGCTCGGCATAACACCTGGTCTCATTCGGCTCAGCGTCGGGATTGAGGATAAGGACGATCTTATTGCGGATATTCTGGGCGCGCTTGACGCCGTCTAATGCGTTTAAGCCGACCTGCCGTAAAAGCCCATCTGCTCGCTCTGCGTGAACTGCACGCCGGGTCTGTCGTAGTAGGAAAAGACAGAGATCACCCGCGGTTTGGCTCCTTTAACCGGCGAGACGCGATGCGCGGTGTTGCGGCCTTTGAAGACGTTGAGCGACCCGGGCGTCAGGTGAAGCGTGCGGACTTGATCATCTTGTCCGGTCAAAAGCCGCGCGACACCGTCATAATTCGGATTATCCTCGCTTCTCAGATCCGTGCGGTATTCAAACGCGCCACCGGCTTCGGGTGCCTGCAAAAGCAGGGTTGTTGTGAATTCTGAACGATCAAAGTGCCAATTGAGCGCCTGATCCGCGTCGTAAGACATGACATTTACCCGCGCCAATGGATCATCCATCACGTAAAGCGCGGGTTGGCCCATTGTTGCTGCCAGAAAGCGCGCAAAGGGCGGCCATTCGTAAAGACGAAGCAAGGCAGAGCCCGTGATCTGATCGGCGCAGAGCGTTTGGTTTGACGTATGAAACTGCGTCAACGCCAGATGGTCTGGGGCAAGATCAGGTATGGATTTAAGAAAATAAATGTTGTGCTCACGTTCGTGGCGAAAGCTTTGCGTGGCAAAAGCCTCTTTCATATGAGCTACTTCATCCGCCGCTACATGCCTATGCATAAACCCGGTCAGGGTGAACATACCATCCTGGTCCAGCGCTGCCTGACAGCGATCAACCAGCGCCTGCCAGGACGCGCTGTCGGGTTTGTCCAGCGGATACTGCTCAAGATCGAGAATAGCGTGCATCAATACCTCCAGTTTGCATCAGAAACCGAGCTTTCTAGGCATTTGTCTTGTCTGTCTGCGACAGGTCGTGTCGGCAGAAACAAGTGATCCGTTTGACCCGTTCTGACGTAAATGTGAATACAGTCGCAATTTCCGGCGTTTGGCCCTATATGGTGGTCTGTCGGCACAGAACGAGGACACTGGCCATGAACATTCAATCCACTGATTTGGGCAAAGAAATGGACCGTGCCGAGGCAGAAGACGCTCTTGCGCGCCTGCGCGCTTGGGCAGAGCAGGCAACCCCCGAGGAAGTCGCCGACCTTGATCCGGCAGTTGCGCGTCTGTTGCCGCAAACGGAAGTGTCAAACTACCCGATTCTGCGCCGCGACTATCCCGAAGATTTCACGCCAGACGCAGATTATAAGGCCACCATGCCCGATCTGCAAAACGGGCCGTCCTCGCTCATCCGCGGTGCGAAGAAACAAATTCAGCATGTGGGCATCTCGAACTTCCGTTTGCCTATCCGTTTTCACACACGTGACAATGGCGATCTGACGCTTGAGACATCTGTGACCGGTTCTGTCAGCCTTGAGGCTGGCAAGAAGGGCATCAACATGTCCCGCATAATGCGCAGCTTTTACAAACACGCCGAAAAAACCTTTAGTTTCGAGGTGATCGAGGCGGCGCTGGATGATTACATCAGCGACCTCGACAGTTTTGATGCGCGTATCCAGATGCGGTTTTCCTACCCGATGAAAATCAAATCATTGCGGTCGGACCTTGAGGGATATCAGTACTATGATATCGCTCTTGAGCTTGTGGAAACCGACGGTGTCCGCCGCAAATTCATGCATCTCGACTATGTCTATTCGTCGACATGCCCATGCTCGCTTGAACTTAGCGAACATGCAAGACAAGTGCGCGGACAGCTGGCCACACCCCATTCGCAGCGCTCGGTTGCGCGGATTTCGGTCGAGGTGGCCTGCGACAACTGTGTCTGGTTTGAAGACCTGATCGACAATGCGCGCAGTGCCGTTGAGACGGAAACACAGGTTATGGTAAAACGCGAGGATGAACAGGCCTTTGCCGAATTGAACGCGGCCAACCCGATCTTTGTGGAGGACGCCGCGCGTTTGTTCTGTGAACAGCTTCTTAACGACGCGCGGATCGGCGATTTTCGCGTGATTGCCAGCCATCAGGAAAGCCTGCACAGCCATGACGCGGTCAGTATTTTGACCCATGGCGACACGTTCTCGGCTGAAAGCCTCGATCCCAAGCTGTTCTCAACGCTGATTCACGTCGGGTAGTCTCAGGGCAGTGTTTCGCGTCTAGCCAAAATTTTGATCATATATACTGCGATGCGGCATAAAATTGCTGCATCGCATCACCTTTCCATGAAGGACATTTCACCCTCTTTTGCTGCGACTGCAAAAGGTGTATGACCAAGCCGCAGGACAGCGCGACTCCTGTGCGACATATTCGGAAAGGACCCTCGCTGTGGAAGCACTTTCAGCACCCCTTAAATATTCAATCGCAAGCCTGCGCATGGCTGGCTATGTGATGGAAAACAACATCAAAATTGCGCAACTGGCTGGCAAAGCCGCTCTCGACGCGCAACTCTTTTTCGTGGGGCTGCGCGTGAGCGATGTGACCCCGACTCAGTCCCCCAAGACGAAACCGGCACCCAAGGCCAAGGCAAAGCCCGTTGCGAAAGCCAAGGCTGCAGTAAAGCCTAAGGCGAAAGTGGTGGCGATGCCTAAAAAGGTGGCCAAACCGAAACCTGCTGCGAAGGCTGCGCCAAAACCTGCGGCAAAGAAAGCCGCAGCCAAGCCTGCTGCCAAAGTCGTGAAAGCAGCACCGGCAAAAACGGTTGCGAAGCCCGCTTCGTCAAAACCAACGCCTGCGGCAGCAAAACCAGCGCCAGCCAAGGTAGACGCCAAACCAGTGGCAGCCAAGACGCCGGCACCTAAAGTGGCCCCGAAGCCAAAGGCAAAACCCAAAATGGCGGCTAAGCCAGCTGCAAAAGTTGCAGAAGCCCCTAAGGCAAAGGTTGCTCCAGCCCCTAAAACCGCCACACCGGTGGCCGAGGTTGCATCAAAACCTGCGGTGGCAGCACCTGAAAAACCCGTCACACAGCCGCAAAAAATTGAGACAATGTCATCTGCTGAAGCTGAGGCCAAACGGCCCCGCAAACCGTCCATGCCACCTGCAATGCCAGCACCTCTGAGCACAGCGGCTAAGGACGACTAAACCTTTTAAGTACCTAGTAATTTGAGTAAAATCTCCCGGGTTGCACTAGATGCAACCCGGGATTTTGCCATTGGCGGTACTCATGTGAGCCGGACTGCCCTATGTTGCGCGTAGGGAGGGAACCTAAACTCAAATCACGAGGTTTCCAGATGATTACTGCTATTTCACATATCTCCGAGTTGGTCGGCCGTCTGGGCGCAATTCTGCGTCGGGCCATCGAGGTTCAGGCTCTGTCAGCATCGCGTCGCAGCGTGATCGAAAAGCTTGAAGCCAAATCGGATGTTGAACTGTCACAACTGGGCGTCAAACGCGAAG
>JBCAZO010000336.1:0-3561 GCA_038532975.1 Pseudomonadota bacterium | reverse complement strand
CCTAGGTCTTCGCTTTCCATCTCCGGCGCGTTGCCCTCCGCTTTGGCAATGCCATTTTGACCACCACGCACCTGCATCATGTCCAACTAGCCCCGGTCCAGAATGGTGCCGGAGACCGTTACAAGCTCGCCGTCCAGATCCCGCACCCGGTTCATCAGGCTTTGTTTGCCGCCTGCCGAAAGCATGAGCGTGTGCCCCTCGGGGACATGTTCGCTGCCTTGCGTGACACGCACCACGGGATAAGGCGTCAGTTCCATCACACCCGTCACGGTCTGGCGGCCATAATCGTTGCGAAAGGCCCCGTTGCCCGGATCATCCTGAGTGGCACCAATCCCAAGACCCACACCCGCCATCAGCAAAACAAGACCAATTCCAACCCCAATGAGGAAACTGCGCAACCCATCCGGGGCGGTTAGGTAGCCCACAAAAAACGGTTTGTCTTTGTTGTCGGCCATTATGCCACCTCGACTGGATCGACATGCGTGCCCGGTGGGTTGGCATGCGGATCGACCAGAACCGCGCCATCCTGAACCCGCAGATTGTAGGTTGGGATTTTCTCGGTGAAGGGGGCGGGTGATTGTCCGTCCGTCACGCGATACTGGAAACCATGCCAGGGGCAGGTCACGAGGCAATCAATGATGCGCCCTTCGCCCAAAGGCCCGTTCTGATGCGCGCAGGCGTTCGAGATCGCCGAGAGCTTGCCCTCATGCTTGAACACCGCCACACGCTTGCCATCGGGCAAGAGGGCAATCCGAGCGCGCCCTTCCTCGATCTCATCCGCCTGACAGATGCGCATCCAATCGCCATCCGCTGTGGCCAGCGGGTCGCCCGTTTTGCGTTCAGCCATATATGCCCAGACATGCAAGAGTGCGACAGCGAAGGCAGTGACGATGAAAAAGACAGGAAGGAACAGGCTCTGCTGATCTTGCAGAATGCCGAAGCTGATATGCGCGACCACTGCGATATAGGCGGGATAGATCAGGTAATGCAGGCGTTTCCAGACCGGGGCCGTGAGGAATTTGAGCCAGAAGTCATGGCTTGTGGCGGCAAGGATCAAAAGACAGAGAAGCGCGAAAATGCCAAAGGCTTCGAAAGGGAAGCCCAAAAGCTGCCCGAAGTTTGTATTCGAGGATAGCATCGCCTCAAACTTGGGAACGGCGGAGAAGTTAAAGTACCAGTTTATGACATAGGTGGCGTGGGCAGTTGCCACAAAGGCCGTGATCACACCGAAATGCCGCCGGTTGTAAAGCAACGGCATGAAGCGTGAGTCAAGCTTTGCAAGGGGGCCAATGGCAAGGATAATCGAGAGCATCAGAAACGCGCAGGCCCCGAACGCGCGGGCATTGTGGATTTGAGAACTGATAGGCCGCTCATGGCTCAGAAGACCAGGTGCCACCTTGATGAAAACCCAAAGAAATGCTGCGACACCCGCCAGCATGCAAGCGTCGTACATCCACTTGTTAAGATTCCACTGAACGGGGATGTATTTGACGCTCATTGCCCCGCCTCCGACAAACGTTCGGGGGCAATATGGTCAGGCCAGGTCTGTTTGATGCTCAAGCCCGTGGCAATGATGACGCCGATGGCGATGGCCATGCCAATCGCAACGAAACCATGCGCCCCGCGCACCGCTTTGTAGCGTTTGGTTTCATCTGCACGCCCGGTTTCTAGCGCATACCAGCGCCACAGAACCAACGGCCAGATCAGGAGCACACCGGGCACCAGCAGTGGGCGAAAGATGTAGGCGCCGCGCGCATCTTCGTCGATGCGGTCAATGCCGATTGTGAGGAAGATCAGCGCGACCACAGCACCGACCATGAGCCAGTATTCAGCAAAGATCACCAGCCCCGCGGCCATCATTGGACACCTCCATAGGCCACACCTGAGAGGTCGGCCATGTCGCGTTTCCATGTGGTCAAGTCGTCTGCATTGAATTTCGACAGGTGATCATGGCCGCAGGCCCGCGCCATAACTTGCATCAGCTCAACAGACGCGCCGAAGAAATTGGCCAGCTGTCGCGCAGATTTTTCAATGACCAAACGGCTGACAAGATGTGGCTTCTGCGTAGCAATCCCGACCGGGCAATTGTTGGTGTGACAGGCACGCATAGCGATGCATCCAATCGCTTGCATGGCCGAGTTCGATAGCGCCACCGCATCTGCGCCCAGCGCCATCGCTTTGACGAAATCGACCGGTTTGCGCAGCCCGCCTGTGATGACAAGGCTCACATCCCCACGCTCCAGGCGGTCAAGGTGCCGCCGCGCCCGCGCCAAGGCCGGGATGGTTGGCACTGAGATATTGTCACGGAAGATAAGTGGTGCGGCTCCTGTGCCGCCGCCGCGCCCATCAAGAATGATGTAATCAACACCCACCTCTAGGGCTGCATCAATATCCTTCTCGATATGCTGCGCGCTCAGCTTGTAGCCGATGGGAATGCCCCCTGTTCGATCCCGCACCTCGTCGGCAAAGTCCTTGATCTGAATGGGGTCGGTCCATTCCGGAAAGCGTGCGGGTGAAATGGCGTCCTGCCCTTCCTCAAGACCGCGCACATCGGCGATCTTGCCTTTGACCTTGGCACCGGGCAGATGCCCGCCCGTGCCGGTCTTGGCCCCCTGACCACCTTTGAAGTGAAAGGCTTGCACCCGGTCCAGCTTGTCCCACTCAAAGCCAAACCGGGCCGAGGCAAGTTCATAGAAATAGCGGCTGTTGGCTTCCTGCTCTTCGGGCAGCATGCCTCCTTCACCTGAGCAAATCCCGGTTCCGGCAAGCTCTGCCCCACGCGCCAGCGCCAGTTTGGCCGGCTCGCTCAAAGCCCCAAAGCTCATGTCCGAGACAAAGAGCGGGATATCAAGGGTCAGCGGCTTTTGCGCGTTTGGCCCGATCACCACCTCTGTGCCAACCCGGTCTTCGTCCAAAAGCGGCGCGCGGTGCAGCTGGGCCGTGATGATCTGTATGTCATCCCAATCGGGCAGCTCGGCACGTGGAACACCCATGCTGTCGACCACACCATGATGACCTGTTTTGGTCAGCCCCTCCCGCGCGTATTTCTGGATCAACGCATTGTGTGGTTCTTCTTCGGTGCCGTGGCTTGTGTCGGCATAAAGGCCCAGATACTGATCGCGCTGAAACGGCTGCGGATGATCCTGCGCCCAGGTGGTGATTTCGTCCTCATCCACCCAGACCTCACCGTCATCGATCCAGGATGAAAACTTCGGCAAAACCTCAGCGTTGTTATATTCCGACACACCAGAGTCGAGGCGGTAGTCCCAATAGTGCAATCCGCAAATCAAGTTATCGCCCTGCACAAAGCCATCCGACATCAAGGCGCCGCGATGCAGGCAGCGGCCATACATCACCGACACCTCCTCATCAAACCGCACGACCACGAGGTCGACCTCGCCCACCAGCGCGTATTGCGGTTTTCGATCCGGCAAGCTGTCGAATTTGGCGACCGAGATTTTTTTCATGCGATTCCCTTAGCTTGATTTGTCGAGATGTTGCTGCATTTGAAACTGTAAGGCTAGGTTTACAGAGAAAACGTGATCTGATTTGAGTGTCACG
>JBCAZO010000335.1:0-3603 GCA_038532975.1 Pseudomonadota bacterium | reverse complement strand
GCTGGCACGGCGGGGCTACGCCCCTTGATTCCGTGCCATAGGTGCGATGAACAGAGGTCTTGAATGGCCTCAAACCAGACCTTCCCCCAAATCCAGCAAGTTTCGGGTCGTCTTTTGCCCCTGCGCATGCCACTCCACCTGCATGACTGACCACACCTCCCCTCGCATCACCCCATCCGCGGCGCTTATGCTCTTGGCGCTGGCCGCTGTGTGGGGCGGGTCTTTCTTCTTCGCCGAGATTGCCTTGCGCGAAGTGCCGCCTTTGACGATCACGCTGCACCGGGTGTTTTGGGCGGTGCCGATCCTCTTTATCGTCGTGCGGTTTATGGGATTGCATTTGCCACGCTCGCCAAAGATATGGGGGGCATATCTGGTGATGGGGGCGCTCAATAATGCCATCCCGTTCTCATTGATCTTTTGGGGGCAGGTTCAGATCGAAAGCGGGCTGGCCTCAATCCTTAACGGCACAACCGCGGTGTTCGGCGCAGTTGTGGCGGGGGTCTTGCTCAAGGACGAGCCGCTAACCTGGCCCAAGATCATCGGCGCGCTTTTTGGCGTGGCCGGTGTGGCGGCGATCATGGGGGTGGACCTGCTCTCGGGGATCGACCTGCGCAACCTTGCGCAACTGGCGGTGCTGGGCGCGGCGCTCAGCTATGCGTTTGCCTCTGTCTGGGGCAAAGTGGCTCTGGCCGGGCAACCGCCGCAGATGAACGCGCTGGGGATGCTCATTGGGTCAACCATCCTGATGGTCCCTGTGGCCTTGTGGGTCGATGGTGTGCCGCGCTTTGACCTCTCGGCCCCCGTCTGGGCCGCGCTTCTGGCTGTGGCGGCCTTGTCCACGGCGTTGGCTTATCTGCTTTACTTTGCCATTCTCAAACGCGCCGGTGCGGCCAACCTGATGCTTGTCACCCTGATGATACCGCCTTTTGCTGTCGGGTTGGGCGCGGCCTTTCTTGGAGAGACCCTGGGAACCGAGGCGCTGATCGGATTTGCCCTTATTGCCGTGGGACTTGCCATAACTGATGGGCGCCTCTTTCGACGCAGGACGTGACCCAGATCAAAGCGTGATCCGCGCCGACATGGCAGGATACATCCTGAAACATTTACAGGAGGTCCAAATGTACAATCATGTTGTCGTTCCGGTGTCTTTCGATGAAGATCGCGATGCCGCCGGAGCCATGGAAATTGCCGAAGCTGTCATGGCCGAAGGCGGGCGTATCTCATTGCTGCACGTGATTGAGCAGATCCCGGCCTATGCGACCTCTTACCTGCCGTCGCACTATCTTGAAGATCGGCATGAGGCCATCAAGGCGGAGCTTGATAAACTGGCCAAGGATCTGCCCAATGCCACCGGCGTAGTGGTGGATGGTCATTCGGGACGCACCATCCTGGACTGGTCCAGTGACAATGGGGCTGACTGTATCGTTATCGCCAGCCACCGGCCCGGCATGCAGGATTTGCTGCTTGGCTCGACCGCCCATTATGTGGTGCGCCACGCCAAATGCGCGGTGCATGTGGTGCGCTGACGCAGGTGGCTTGAGTTGGGCGTGCAAAGCGCCCACATCTCTCGATAGAACAGGCAGTTTTATGGAGGATGAGAATGAAATGTCCGGTGGACGGAGAAACCCTTGTGATATCAGATCGCTCGGGCGTTGAGATCGACTATTGCCCGCAATGCCGCGGTGTGTGGCTGGATCGCGGCGAACTGGACAAGATTATTGAACGGTCTGCGCCCGAACCGTCGCGCGCGCCTCGGCGCGAAGCACGAGACTGGGACGAGGACGACCGCCCACGGCGCAAGAAAAGCCGGGGCGGGTTTCTGGAAGATTTGTTCGATTTCTGAGTATTTTTAGAACAGTGAAAGCCGAAAGTGCTGATTTTCACTGTTCAATTAAATACTCAAATTCCGGCAATTGCCCCATAGAGCGCCGCGCGTTAACCTGAGCGCGGGAGGGGGCATGCGCAAAATCATCGCACTCTGGGCGCATCCGCGCTCAATGTCGACGGCGACAGAGCGGATCATGCGTGAACGCGGGGATCTGATCTGTTTGCATGAACCGTTCATGCATGACTACTACGTGGGACAGGGGCGTGATTTTCCCGGTTTTGAGCCGGTCGAAGGGCATCCTACTGACTATGAGGGCATCCTTGCGATGCTGGAATCCGAGGCCGACAGGCAGTCGGTGTTTTTCAAGGACATGGCCTACTACGTGGTGCCGCGCATGTTGGAGGATACCAAGGCGCTGGGCCGGATCACGCATAGCTTCCTCATCCGCTCCCCACTTGCGTCCATCCTGAGTTATTACAAGCTGGATCAAGGCTTTACGCGGGATCATGTGGGGCTGGAGGCGCAGTGGCGGCTCTATGAGGCGGTGCGCGCCGCCGGCCATGAGGCCGTGGTGCTGGATGCCGAAACCGTGCGCGCCGATCCCAAGGGCACGATGCGCGCCTATTGGGCGCGCGTGGAGCTGGAGTATCGCGAGGCGGCGTTCGACTGGCAGGCCCCGCCGCGCGAGTGGGAGCATGTCAGCGCCTGGCATGAAGAGGCGATGACGTCCTCTGGGATCCGCA
The DNA here is from genome assembly GCA_038532975.1 of Pseudomonadota bacterium. Lineage (GTDB taxonomy): Bacteria > Pseudomonadota > Alphaproteobacteria > Rhodobacterales > Rhodobacteraceae > Roseovarius. Next base: position 1,032 of record JBCAZO010000335.1, on the reverse strand, counting down.
CGGCAGATGCCGAGGAAATGCTGCGCAAGGAGATGGAGTTTGAGGCGCTGGCCGAAGAGGTGCCTCATTTGCGGGAGTACCTGGATCACCATGCGCCGTTTTATCAGAAGCTGAGTGATGTGGCGTTGAGGGTGTGAGGGGCCGAAATCTTGAAAAGATTTCGGGACGCGTTCTTTTCAAGAACGCGGCGTCAGGCGCAGGAACCTAATGGGTGAGCGGTTGCAGAAAATCACGATTTGGCCGCTGTTTTCCGCCACCTGATAACCGCGCCTGTCAATCTCTTCCATGAACCGCCCCATCCCGACAAAGCGCTCTATGTCGCGCGCCTTCCGCCGAATGACACCGCCCTGTTGGACCGCCTTTGAGGTGAAGAGGTCTCTGAGCCAGATGTCTGGTGATAGCGGCGAGTCGCGGGTTTGCATAAGGCAGAGTGCCGTGAGCCGGGTTAAGAGAGGGTTAAGCGGCTCAAGACAGCGGCTGCGCCGGGTCGCAGGCGCGGAAGGCGGCAAGAGGCTCGGCAATGCCATCCAGCGGGAAGGTGACAGTGATGTCCCCCGCGATGGCGGTTGTGGTGTCGTTGAACTGCAGCCCGTCGAGTAGATTGCCAAAGCCTGTGTCGGCGACCATCAAAGACCGCCGGTCCTCGCTGAGCTGATGGCGGTTAGTGCCGATGCGGCGCGCCTGTGGGCCGGTGAATTGCATCTGGAAGCCCTCGGTTTGCGGCCAAGGGGCTGTGCGCGTGACCGTGACCGTGTAAAACGGCTGCGTTGGGTCGTAGGTCAGCTCAATCGCGGCGTCCGCCGTAGCGTGGCCCAGACGGCAGGGCAGGCCGGGGGTGAACTCCCAGGCATGGAGGGATGTGGGCAAGAGGCAGAGGAAGGCGAGAAGGCGCATGTGGGGGAGGTAGGGTGGATTGGATGGGGTTAAAGGTGGGCAGAATGCCCACCCTACATATTATCGCAGATGTTTATTCGGCAGACCCGGCCCGGAACAAGGGCGAAGCCCGCCGGGCCAGCGCCGACCCGCCCCTCA
>JBCAZO010000334.1:0-3604 GCA_038532975.1 Pseudomonadota bacterium | reverse complement strand
AGCCGGGGCTGATCTGGCTTTGTTTGGCGGCGCTGGTCGCAGGGCTTGTGCGCGGCTTTTCCGGTTTTGGCACGGCGATGGTGTATTTGCCGGTTGCGGGCGTCTTTCTTAGCCCCTTCGCGGCGCTGACCACGCTGTTGGTCATGGACCTGTTCGGCCCCTTGCCAAATGTCCCCCGTGCGCTGCGCGACCGTCATCCCGGTGATATGTCCCGCCTCATCCTCGGGCTGGTCATTGCCTTGCCCGTTGGCGTTCTGGTCCTGACACAGGTTCCGGTGGAGGTCTTTCGCTACGGCGTGTCGCTTATCGCGCTGGCGCTGCTGGTGCTACTGATTTCCGGCTATCGTTATCGCGGGGCGCTGACCCCGCGCCTGATCACGGGCACAGGTATGCTGGGCGGTTTTCTTGGCGGCTCAACGGGTTTGCCCGGACCACCCGTGATCATGCTCTATATGGCCAGCACCCATCCCGCCCATGTGGTGCGCGCCACGCTCATGCTCTATCTCGTGGCGGTAGACCTGCTTATGCTTGGGGTCTTCTGGCTCTATGATCGGCTGGAGCCGGGCAACCTCGTTCTGGGCTTTTGTGTTATGGTGCCTTATCTTTTGGGCAATATCCTGGGCGGATGGATGTTTCGTCCAGGGCAGGAGAAACTCTATCGCGGCATCGCCTATCTGGTGATCGCACTCTCGGCCATCATCGGTCTGCCGTTCTGGGGAGGATAAGCCACATGCGCCTCAGCGAAGTGACATTCACAGATGCTCAACCCATCGACGGCTATGGGCCGGGTTTTTTCCGCGTCGGCGGTGAGGTCGCCCAGGCACCTGTCTGCGTGCATCCGGGCGGAGCTTTTGACTGGGGCGGCTATGACGATACCGCGTCGCTTCTCACCTTGACCTCAGAAATTGATGTCCTCTTTGTCGGCACGGGTGCGGAAACCGCACACGTGCCCGCGGCCTTCCGCGAAACCATCGAAGCCGCAGGCATCGGGGTCGAACCCATGAACTCCCCCGCCGCAGCCCGCACCTATAACGTGCTCGTCTCCGAAGGCCGCCGGGTCGCAGCGGCGCTTTTGGGTGTGTGATAGGTCAAGCCTAAACACTTGCTATTCATCATTGATTTGCATTGCGCGAACGCTGTTTTGCTTCGAATTGCTCCCAAACAAACATACGCCCTTTTTGACGCGCATCGGCGAGCCACATTTTCTTGCGTGCATCTGAGACTTCCAGTTTGCGGTAACATCCGCCGGAATATTTTGCCCAGTCTATCGCCAACCCACATTTCACCATTTCCGCGGAAAGATCTCGCCCGTCTTCAAGATAGCAGCGCGCCACGGTTCGCCCGTAGTGATCGGTTTCGGTGATTTCGGCGCGTATGGTGTGGCCTTTGCACAATGCGACAAGCGCCCATTTGGCCTTGATCCCATAGGGATGGTTCATTTCCGGCGCATCAACACCAAAGAGACGTATCTGGGTCTTCTGGATGACAAGGGTATCGCCATCGACGATGTAAGCCCGTCCTTTGACAACACGCGCTTTGGCAACGGGCTTGGCGCTTCGGGGGTCGAACGCCGCATGCCGCCCAGGAGCGCGAAGCTTGGGTAGGTCTTCTGTCGTTGCGGAGTCTTCCTTGGGCGCTGTCTTCTCACCAAAATCACCGCACATCTTATATGCGGTGGCGACCGCCCCGATGAGCAACAACAAAAGCAGAACTGCGCCTTCCATTTCCAATAGTCCTATTGTTCAACTGCAGCTACCACTCATGTCGGCACTACATTTAAAGTTGAAAAACCAATGATGGCATTGTCTTAGGTCAATGTGTTGATAGTTTGGCGCAGTGCATTTGTAGGCCTGATATGAGATGTCTAACTATGTCCAACGCCAATAAGGGAACGATCTTTCGGCAAGTCGTCCTTTCAGCTATGGCTGCCGTATGACCCTGTCCGTCCAAAACCTCAGCATCACACGCGGCGGCATTCGTGTGCTTGAAGGTGTGAGCTTTGATTTGTCTGCTGGCGAGGCGCTGGTGCTGCGGGGGCCCAACGGGATAGGAAAGACAACTCTTCTGCGCACCATCGCGGGTTTGCAGCCCCCGCTTGACGGTCAGGTTGAGGTGGCCCCCGATACTTTGGTCTATGCAGGACATGCGGATGGGTTGAAATCCACTCTGACGGTTGAAGAGAACCTGAATTTCTGGGCGCAGATTTTTGGGCAAAGTGATATCGCCCCTGCGATTGCGGCGTTTGATCTCAATGCCTTGCGCACACGACCTGCCGGGCTTCTCTCAGCGGGGCAGAAACGCCGCCTGGGACTTGCGCGTCTATTGGTCACGGGGCGGCCCATCTGGGTGCTGGATGAACCCACGGTGTCACTCGACACGCGCGCGGTTGAGATGTTTGCCAACGTCATATGCACCCATCTGGAGCAGGGCGGTTCAGTGCTTTTAGCGACGCATATTGATCTTGGACTGGATGAGGCGAAGACGCTGGATGTCACGCCCTTCCGCGCCAGTGCGGGTCAACTCGATGAGTTTGACGAGGCCTTCCTGTGAAGGCGCTGCTGTTGCGTGACATACGGCTGGCGATCCGCGCCGGGGGTGGCTTTGGCCTTGGCCTAGCGTTTTTCCTTATTGTCGTGGTGCTGGTGCCCTTTGGGGTCGGGCCGCAATCGGAACTTTTGTCGCGCATCGCCGCAGGCACGCTTTGGATCGGCGCGCTTCTGGCATGCCTGCTGTCGCTTGACCGCATCTTTGCCCTCGACTGGGAGGACGGCTCGCTTGACCTTCTGGCTACAGCCCCCCTGCCGATGGAAGCCATCGCCGCCATCAAAGCGTTGGCGCATTGGCTGACCACCGGTCTGCCTCTGGTTTTGGCTGCACCGGTTCTGGCGGTTCTTATGAACCTGCCTGCAGCCGGATACGGCCCTCTGATCCTGTCACTTTTGCTCGGCACCCCGGCGCTCAGCATGATTGGCACATTCGGGGCTGCACTCACCGTTGGTTTAAAACGCGGCGGTTTGCTCCTGAGCCTGCTTGTTTTACCGCTTTATGTCCCCACATTGATCTTTGGCGCAGAGGCAGCCCGGCGAGGTGTCGACGGGTTCGACACCACAACACCCATGCTGATGCTGGCGGGGATTACCTGCGGCACCATTGCGCTTTTGCCTTTTGCCGCCGCTGCGGTATTGAGAGTTAACCTGCGCTGAGAAAGAAGGGGAGGATCACCAGTGGCGTCACTTTGGGAATACGCAAATCCCAAGAAGTTTATCGACACGACCAGCCGATTTATACCATGGCTGTTCGGCTCGGCGCTGATCTGTCTGGTGGTCGGACTGGTCTGGGGCTTTTTCTTTACGCCCGATGACTTCCGGCAGGGCAGCACGGTCAAGATCATCTACCTGCATGTGCCTTCGGCTCTGATGGCGATCAACGCCTGGCTTATGATGCTTGTGGCCTCACTCATCTGGATCGTGCGCCGCCATCATGTCAGTGCGCTCGCCGCCCGTGCGGCCGCCCCTGTGGGCATGGTCATGACTCTGATCGCACTGGCCACCGGGGCCATTTGGGGGCAGCCGATGTGGGGCACCTGGTGGGCCTGGGACCCGCG
>JBCAZO010000333.1:0-3606 GCA_038532975.1 Pseudomonadota bacterium | reverse complement strand
CTACATTTAAGCAAGTTCCTCCGAAAGTAGCATAACGCTCAATAATCGCTACGTTCATCCCCAATTGCGCACAGCGAATAGCTGCAACATATCCACCGGGGCCTGCCCCGATTACAATCATGTCAAAGGATTTCGCCGCCATCTTCATCTCCGCTTCAAGAATTAGTTTGATATTAAACTATTTTTGAAAACGCTGCAACGCAGCATTCCACACCCGCAACAACTTGCCACGGGGGACTCAGTTAAAGAATTGATTCAGGTCAATTTTTAGAAAGAAACTTCAGGCTGCATCGGCCTTTTGCAGCTCACGCACGACGCCACCATAACCGCCGCCTTCCAAAAACTGCTCTTCTTTGGCAGAGGACGAGCGCCCCAATGCAGCGTTGCGGTGCGGGAACCGGCCAAAGCGGCGGATGACCTCGCGATGCGCCCGGGCATGCAACAGGTTACTGCCATCATCGTCTCCCATCCGTTCACAGATCAGACGCACGCAGCGATCCTGATCACACAGGTTCTCCGAATGCATCAGGGGAAGGTAGAAGAACTGTCTGGCGGGGGTGTCGATCCGCTTGTCCCAGCCACGGTGAATGGCGGCCTTGGCCGCGGCAAGCGCGTGTTTGTCGGTGGAGAAGGACAGCGCATGATCGCGGAACATATTGCGCGGGAACTGATCCATCAGGATGATGTAAGCCAATGTGCCGCTGGAGTAGGTCAACCAAAGCCCGTAGGTGCCTTCGCGCGCATTTTCCCATGCGCCCTGAAACTGATCCCGAACCTCTGCGTCCAAGTCATCAGATGGCTCGTACCAGCCTTTGGGGCCCACTTCGTCAAGCCAGAACCCCAACACGTCTTCAGGCGTTTTCATCTCACCCTCCTCACCAAGACACACCGCACATAAGCCGAGTAAACGACAGTTAAACCCTTCTGCACAGTAAAAATTTACTACAGCGGCAACACTGCGTGACAATTTGATGACAGGATCAGGATGGGACTGCGTCTTCGTCCTGCGCCTCCTCGATGGCATATTCCTGCGCCACGGCGACCACGACGGGCGATGCGCCGGGTGCGATGGCGGCGTAGCTGTCGGTGTCTTCGACCGAGGGTGCGGCCCGCTGTGTCATCCGGTAGGCGGCGTAGGCGACCATCATGGCGCAGAGGATTGTAATAAAGAGGAAGAAGCCGCTTGGCCCCACGACCCCCATCATCCAGCCGGTGATGATCGGCCCGAAAACCGCGCCAAGCCCATTGATGAACACCATCCCGCCTGCGGCGGCGGCCATATCTTCATGTTCCAGAAAGTCATTGGTATACGCGATGAGCAGCGAATAGAGCGGGTTGGACGTGCCGCCCACAATGAAGGCTGCCACCAGAAGCAACGTGAAAACGCCGCCAAAGAGCATCCCGATCAGCGCGCCAATGGCGCAGGCGGCCGAGACAATGAGGATAAGCAGCCGACGGTCCATACGGTCCGACAGCCATCCAAGCGGATACTGTACCAAGAGGGCGGCGACATAGAAGGTTGCGACAAAGGTCGAGATCTGCGCGATGCTCAGCCCCGCTTCGGCACCATAAACCGCCGCCATGCCGAATTGCGCGGAAAACACGCCCCCCAGAAGGAACATCCCCACACAGCCCAACGGTGAAATCCTGAGGATCTCGCGCAGACTCATCGGTTTGGCGGTGTCAAAGGCCGGTGTCGGGCTGACCGACAGCAAAATCGGCGCAAAAGAAAGCGAAATGAGCACCGAAGGAATGATGAACAGGATAAAGCCACCAGGATCGGCGGTCAGCATCAGGCCCTGGGCGCTGACGATGCCCACCATTTGCATGATCATGTAAAGCGACAGCGCCTTGCCCCGGTTTTCGTTGGAGGCGGCATTGTTGAGCCAGCTTTCGGCAGTGACATACACGCCGGAAAAGCAAAACCCGATCAGCACCCGGCCCAGCCCCCAGGCGTAGACATTGGTGAAGGTGGGATAGAGGATCATCACCGCCGAAATCATTGAGGCAAGTGCCGCGAACACCCGCACATGCCCGACCCGTGCGATCATTTCCGGCGCGCGGCGCGATCCAAAGAGGAAGCCCACGAAATAGCCCGACATCACAAGCGACATCTCAAGGGTCGAGAACCCTTCCATCTCGCCGCGAATGCCCAGAAGCGTGCCCTGCATGCCGTTGCCGACCTGCAAGAGCATCATTCCGAGCAGCAAGGCCCAGGCGCTGGAAAGAACCGCAAACATCGCACACTCCAAAGTCTTATGAGCGCCCTACGCGGTAGGCCAGAGGGCTGTCTGGCTCAAACGCGACTCACCCATGTCGGTGCCGCCCTCGTGACAGGTGAATGTTACGGAATCAACAAGGATGCATCGCCATAAGAGAAAAACCGGTATTTTTCGCGCACGGCGTGGTCATAGATCGCCTTGATACGCTCCTGTCCCATCAGTGCCGAGACCAGCATCATGAGCGTGCTTTTGGGCAGGTGGAAGTTGGTCATGAGCGCATCTGCCACGTGGAACGTGAAGCCGGGATAGATGAAGATATCCGTCTCGCCCTGCCAGGGCTGGATCGTACCGGTTTGCCCCGCGCTTTCGATCAGGCGCAGCGCGGTGGTGCCCACAGGGATGATCCGACCGCCCGCGACCCTGGTTGCGGCAATCTCGGCGGCGGCTTTCTCACTCACCTCGCCCCATTCGGCGTGCATCTTGTGGGTCGTCACATCCTCGACCTTGACCGGCAGGAAGGTGCCCGCGCCGACATGCAGGGTGACTTCGGTGAATTCAACGCCCTGTTCCGCCAGCCCAGTCAGCAGGTTTTCATCGAAATGAAGGCTGGCCGTGGGGGCGGCAACGGCCCCGTCGTTCTTGGCAAAGACGGTCTGGTAATCCTCACGGTCTTGCGCGTCCGCTGCGCGTTTGCTGGCGATGTAAGGGGGCAAAGGCATCGCCCCAGCGTCGTTCAGGGCCGCGTCAAAATCATCGCCTGTCAGGTTGAAGGACAGCCTGGCCTGCCCGTCTTGTTTTGAAAGCACCGTGGCCGAGAACTCTGCGTTAAATCGGATCTCTTCACCCTCGCGCAGCTTTTTGAGCGGACGCACCATGGCAGACCAATGCCCCTGCCCGTCAGGTTCCAGAAGTGTCACGTCAATCTTCGCAGTGCTTTCACCTTGCGGCCCGGCGCGCCGCCGCGTTCCAAAGAGGCGCGCCGGAATCACCTTGGTATTATTGAGGATAAGCCGGTCGCCTTTGCGCAGCCATCGCCCAAGATCATAGACCTGCGCATCGGTAATTCGATCCCCCTCGGCCACCAAGAGCCGTGCAGAGGGCCGCGGACGCGCAGGCCGCGTTGCGATCAGCTCTTCGGGCAGATCGAAATCAAAGTCGGATAATTTCATCGACCGCCGTCATCCTCGATCTTGGGCCGAATTCCCGGTTGAGGCGTGCTGGCTTGCGGTTCTTGTGAAGCTGCGGCATCAGGCGTGGCTTGCGACGCACCCTGACTTGGCCTTGCCGGGGGGGCGCGTCGAAAGAGGTCACGGAACATAGCGGGCGTGAAGACCGACAAAGGATTGACGCCCACCTGCGGGTTGGAGGCAGTGCCGCGGATTGT
>JBCAZO010000332.1:0-3617 GCA_038532975.1 Pseudomonadota bacterium | reverse complement strand
GCGTTGAGCCACAACCTGCAATTTGTCCAGTTGAAGCACGGTCACAGGGATTTGTTTGCCGTCCTCCATGAAAAGCCGGGTCATGCCGACTTTCTTTGCGATAACACCAGAGCGCAACATATCGAAGCCCTGTGACCGTGCTTCAACTGGACAAATTGCAGGTTGTGGCTCAACGCACACCCGAAAACCACGGCTATGCCGCTGTGCAATTGGGTGCGGGCTCTGCCAAGGCAAAGCGGACCTCAAAGGCCATGCGGGGTCATTTCTCGGCGGCGAAAGTTGAGCCCAAGCGCAAGGTTGCGGAATTCCGCGTTGCGCCTGAGAACATGATCGCCGTGGGCGAAGAGATCACCGCGAACCACTATTTTGAAGGTCAGTTCGTGGATGTTTCTGGTACTTCGATTGGTAAAGGCTTTGCCGGTGCCATGAAACGCCACAATTTTGGTGGTCTGCGCGCGTCGCACGGTGTGTCAATCAGCCACCGCAGCCACGGATCCACCGGCCAGTGCCAGGATCCCGGTAAGGTGTTCAAGGGCAAGAAAATGGCCGGTCACATGGGCGCTGCCCGCGTGACGACGCAAAACCTGCAGGTTGTCAAGACTGACGCTGACCGTGGTCTGATCATGGTCAAAGGGGCTGTTCCAGGCTCTAAGGGCGGCTGGGTTACAATCAAGGATGCGGTGAAAAAGCCGTTCCCTGAGAATGCCATCTTGCCTGCGGCGTTGAAGTCCGATGCGGAAGCGGCGGCGAAAGCAGCCGAAGAAGCGGCAGCGGCAGCCGCAGCAGAGGCCGAAGCCGAAGCCAAGCGTCTGGCCGAAGAGCAGGCGGCTCAGGAAGCGGCGGCGCTGGAGGAAGCTGAAGCGTCTATCGAAGCCGATCAGGCAGAGGACGCGGCAGATGACGCGGCTCCGGAAGCCGAAGAGAAGAAGGACGGTGAGGAATGAAACTCGACGTGATCAAACTCGACGGCAAGAAAGCCGGGTCGGTCGATCTGGGCGAAGAGATCTTTGGTCTTGAGCCTCGCGCCGACATTCTGCACCGCGTCGTCCGATGGCAGCGCAACAAAGCGCAGGCTGGCACGCACAAGGTCAAGACACGGTCTGAGACCAGCTACTCGACCAAGAAGATCTATCGCCAGAAAGGCACCGGTGGCGCACGCCACGGCGACCGGAATGCACCGATCTTCCGTAAGGGTGGTATCTACAAAGGTCCGACCCCGCGCAGCCATGCGCATGACCTGCCCAAGAAGGTCCGTATGCTGGGCCTGAAGCACGCGCTGTCGGCCAAGGCCAAAGCGGGTGAACTGGTTGTGCTGGACGCGGCGGAGGCCAAAGGCAAGACCAAGGATTTGGCCAAACAGGTCAAGGACTTGGGCTGGAAACGCGCTTTGGTGATCGACGGGGCGTCTGTCAACGAAGGCTTTGCCAAGGCAGCGGCCAACATTGACGGTCTCGACGTGCTGCCAAGCATGGGCGCAAACGTATATGACATCCTGCGCCGCGACACGCTTGTGTTGACAAAGGCAGGGGTCGAAGCACTGGAGGCTCGGTTGAAATGAGCGCGAAACCAGAACATTACGACGTGATCCGCAAGCCGATCATCACCGAGAAAGCGACAATGGCGTCGGAATCGAACGCGGTTGTGTTCGAGGTGGCGATTGACGCGGCCAAGCCGCAGATCAAAGAGGCCGTTGAGGCGCTCTTTGGTGTGAAGGTGAAGGCGGTCAATACGGCGATTACAAAGGGCAAAGTCAAACGCTTCCGCGGCCAGATGGGCAAACGGAAAGACGTGAAGAAAGCCTATGTGACGCTGGAAGAAGGCAACACGATTGACGTGACCACCGGGCTTTGAGCCTTAGTGGGGTGAAACCCCACCCTACGATTTTGGAAACCCCGGCTGCGCGAGTGGTCGGGGTTTATTGTTGGCTAGTTTTTTCGTTTGACGCTCTTTGTCGCCGGATCCAATTCTAGCTTTAGATGTTCCAAGAAAGACGGATCGATCTGACCGCCAGTGGTCCCGTCCAATTGGTCCAAAATTGATAGAATGATGTCAGGGCATCTATCAAGCTGATGCTCAAAGATAGCTTGGATCAATTGTCCACTTTCCCATCCGTTGCTGGGAAGCTGAAACGCATATGCCAAACTGACAGAGTTCAGCTTTGGCGGCTCTCCAACTTCATATGTGAACGCGTGGTTTCTTTGTACAAAGTCACCGGATTCGCCATCTCTTATCTGCGAAAGCATGCTGTTTAGTTTCAAACGTCTCTCAGAAAGTTCTGACGCTGGCAGGTTTTTTCGCTGGCAAAATAATGGAATCCTTGTTTCACGTAGCTCAGATTGAAGTTCTTTGATCTCTTCTCGGACGTGGCTTTCGACGAACCAAGCAACCGTCACGCGGGATGAGTATCTGGTACCACCACCTCCGACCAAAAATGGAATTGTAATGAAGTCTGATAAGTCGACTTTAGTATGGTTTATAAATTGGGGATTCTCGCGGTCAGGAGAAAATTTAATAATATGAAATCTGCAATCCTCGACGGATAAATCGTATTCACCTGTCAAACTGTCGTCTTCATGTATTGGTTTCGAAGGAAAGAATTTCAATACGTCTGCATGTGCCGTTTCGTACGCTATGAAGATGCATATTAGAAAGATGAAACCATTCCAGAAGCATCTCTGAATTGCTTGCATAGACGTACCTCTTTGATTTTCGTTTCGAGTGTCGACTGTGCGCTACTACCCGTGTGGAAACAAGGCGCCCTGCTTGATCCAAAGCGTCATCCCCGACTTGATCGGGGATCTCTTGGGTGAGAGGTCCTCGTAACAAGCCCGAAGATGAGGGGTGGCGACTGCATTCTAAGGGCCGTCACACCGGCACGTCGTCGTAGCCCCGTTTGCGACCGGTATTCGCGTCCTTGACCATCTCTTCGGTGGCGCTGGTCATGATCTCGAACATCTTCATGGCCTCTGCTGTGTATTGTTCAAAGGCTTTCTGAAAGAACTCCGATTGAACCTGAACAACCTCGGCCGGATTTTTGCAGTTGAGCATGGCTTTTTGTGTCTCGACATCCTCTCGCAGTCGAGCGGAGACGAAACGCGCGCTTTCGGACATCAAATCCATCCAGGCTTTGGCCATCGCAGGGTTCGCGGCCGTGATGCTGGCGACCATAGCGGACAGATCGTACGGCGCAGTTTCAGATTTTTTGGTTGATTTAGACATTGTTTGCCTCCCGCTAGTCATATGCTTTTTGTTGTGCGCCGCGCATGCGCATACCGGCGCACGCGTGATGCGATGTGCAATCGTAACATTTGTATGACGGCCCTACATTGATCTGGATCGAACGGGACCCAAAGGTACACATTCGAAAAGCGTCTATTTTCTTGGGGTGAGCCCTTGACCCGCCCCCCTCTCTTTCGTAAACGACCGCATCGGCAAGGCCCCGGATTCGTCCGGGGCCGTGCTTTTGGTCGTAAGACCATTTCAACCGGGCACCTCCGGGGGCCTATACCTACATAGCGGACCAACGGGTTCGCACTGCTAAACGGAAGACAGAAAGCATGGCACTTAAGTCGTATAAGCCAACGACGCCGGGCCAGCGCGGGCTGGTGCTGATCGAC
>JBCAZO010000331.1:0-3620 GCA_038532975.1 Pseudomonadota bacterium | reverse complement strand
GAATATGCTCAAAGCGGACGAGGGCTTCCCCGGGCAAATTCGTCAATGAAGGTGCCGATACGCGCGGCGGTTCTCTCAATTTTTTGGACCGGGCATGCTGCGCTGGCCGCATGTCCAGTGGCAAGCGGGGTCGCGATCTATCCCACCGCCAAGGTGCTGCCCGAAAATCTTTTGCGGGTCTACGTCTATTATCCTCGGACCATGAAAGCAGAGGAAGGCCTGCAACACGTGCGACTGCTCGACAATAAAGGAGTGGCCTTAGAGGGCGTTTTCCTTACCAATCGCGCGGACTTGTGGTCGCCGGACCGCCGACGGCTGACGCTTTTGCTTGATCCGGGCCGCGTTAAGACAGGTCTTGTTGCGAACGAGACCTTGGGCCGGGCGCTGGTTGCCGGGCAATCCTACATACTAGACGTGTCCGGCGCCGCCCTCGATACGGCTGGCTGCCCTCTGGGTACAGAAACCCAGCACAGCTTTGCCGTCGGCATGGGGGATACTACCCCACCTGATCCTGCGACGTGGACCATCGCCCTGCCGAGAGCGCACAGCAACGACGTGTTGCGCGTCGATCTTCGTAGCGCCCATGATCATCTGTCATTGGCTTTCCGCTTGCGGGTTCTGGATCACGACGGGCACATTGTACAAGGCGCGATCGCGCTAGGGCCAGGCGAAGAGGTATGGGAATTTACGCCAAGCGCACCATGGACGGCCGCCACGTACACGCTCGCCATCGACGAACGGCTCGAGGATTTGGCCGGCAACCGACCGGGTCGTCTGTTTGACAGGCCGTTGAACCAAGAGCCGGCGCCCTGGACGCGTCGTCTCGACTTTGTGCCAAAGGCACGGACAAAATAAGGGCTATGCCCGATGCTCGATAGGTTCTTTCAAAACTGGGCTTATGCGGCCCCACCATGCGCCCTGCTGGTCCTGGGATTATATCCGTTTGTCGGCGCGGCCATAGAACCGTCCGTTTTCCTGTCGCTGCCGATCTACATGATCCACCAGTATGACGAGCACGATAACAACCGGTTTGCCATCTTTCTGAACGCGACGATGGGCAAGGACAGGCGTGGGCTTACCCCGCGCGATGTCTGGATCATCAACGTAATCTTCGTTTGGTTCTTTCTGCTGGCCGTGTTTTACTTGGCAGCTGCGAACCCCGGATGGGGTGTCCTGGCGGGGTATCTGTTGGCTATAAATGGGTGTGTGCACATCGCCTGGGCCTTGAAATTTCGGGCCTATAATCCCGGGCTTTGGACAGCGCTTATTCTTTTCATTCCCTGCGCGATCTGGATCTTTCTTGCAGTGCCCGCAAATCTGACAATCCATGTAGTCGCAGCACTGCTGGTGATCGTGCTGCACGCCGCGATCATGGTCCTGGCCAGGCGCACTGCGTAGAAGGTGTGCTTCACGTTGCGAACACAAGCGCCTTCAGGCAATCCAGCATCGATTGCACCTTGTCGGTGCGGTGGACATCGACATGCGTGACAAGCCAGCTTTCAACCTGCCATTCTGGCAAGGCCGGCGCGACCTGTTCAAGGTCAACCAGGGTTTTGGCGTAAGACACTGGCAAAAAGCCAATACCTTCTGCACTCCGCACGGCGTCTTCGAGAACTTTTGGGTTCGCTGACACCAGGACCAGCTGTTCGGGGTCTGCATTCCGCGCGAGCCATGCTTCAAACGGCGCAGCGCTGTGTGCGTCGGGGTTACCCACCAAGACGTGCCCCGTCAGGTCTTGCCCCTGGGGCCTGCCGTAGCGATCAATGTACGCGCGATGAGCAAACAGTGCGAAATCGAGCGTGCAGAACGGCTGGACAACGTAGTCGGCGTTGGTGGACTTTGACCCGACGCGCAATGCGACATGCGCTTCGGCCAATTCCAGACGTGCCATTTCATCTCCGGTTGTCACGCGCACCCGTGTCTTTGGGTGGCGACGACGAAATTCCAGGATGGCGGGCAAGATCAAATCCGTAAGTGGAAAGAGCGTGGCGACTATGACCTCTCCCTCGACATCCGCGCTTTGCACGCGCATCCGGCCGAAGAAATCTTCGAGCATGTCATAAGACCGTTCGGCAATCTGCATAAACTCCCGACCGACATCGGTTAGCTCGTATCCACGCCGGTGCCGCAAAAACAGGCGCGTCCCAATTTCGGCCTCGAGCGCGTCAATGTGGCGATTCACCGTTGCACGGTGCACACCAAGTTGCTGCGCCGCCTTGCTGACAGTGCCAGCGCGCGCCACGCTGTAAGCTGTGCGAATTTCGGTCCAGTGATCCATCACGACCTCCTGATGCGCATCTATGCGATTTCATGCGGCTTAAAAGCCTCTTAATGCCGCATGAGTGCGCATCAAGTGCGCTTTTGGAGGTGTTGAGTCACCATTCGCGCCCAGCTAAGTCGGCAGTAGTCCACGGAGGGACTGCCGGATGAAAACCCTCGCCTTTGCAGCGTCAAACCATAGCCAGTCCATCAATCGCGCCTTATTGGGTTACGCCGCCGCGCGGCTGGAAACGCTCGAGCCCAGCGTCGAAATTGAATTTGTCGACATCAACAACTACGAAATGCCGATTTATTCGATTGATCGAGAAAAGTCCGACGGGGTGCATCCACTTGCACAAGCGCTCTTTGACAAAATCGGCGCTGCAGATGCGCTGATCGTCTCCTTCGCGGAGTACAACGGCTATGTCACCGCGGCTTGGAAAAACATCTACGATTGGATGAGCCGGATCGACCAGAAGGTGTGGCAAGACAAACCCATTGTCCTGCTTGCTGCCTCACCTGGACCGCGCGCAGGCGCCAATGTGCTGCAAACGCAAGAGTTTACCGCCCCGTTTTTTGGCATGGACATCAAAGGCAAACATGGCGTCGGCCTGTGGCGAGAGGCCTGGGACGGGACCACATTGATCAAGGATGACGACCTTGTCGGTGTTGACGCTGCGATTAAGGGGCTCCTCACCTGAACGGCGCTTCGCTCCACCATCACTCACGGAACAAGGGGACGCAGTATGTCGGATAGAAAAATAGCGGTGATCACCGGCTCGACCGGAGGCATCGGCGGCGCGATTGCAGATCAGCTGGCGGCTGACGGTTGGGACCTGGTGTTGGTCAATCGAAGCGCCGAAAAAGCTTCGCAGCAAAAGGCGGACCTGAACGCAGCGCATCCCAGTGCCAATATCGATCTGATCCGGGCAGACCTGATGGACGTTGACCAGATAAAGCGGGCGGCGCGCGAGATACTGGCGATGCACCCCTGCATCGACGCGCTCTACAACAACTCCGGCGTTTTGACCTCCCAGCGTGTCATGAGCCCGCAAGGCCACGAGTCCAACTATGCCGTTAACACGCTGGCCCCGTATGTGATGCTCGAATGCCTGCGCCCTGCGCTGAAACGGGCGGCTGGGATGCCAAAAACCATGATCGTCAACACCACGTCTGCGGCGCACAATGCCGCGAAGTCACTGGACGTCAGCACGTTGTCAGAACCCAAGGATATCGGAGGGCTGACGGGTGTTTATGCAACCACCAAGCTGGCACTAACTACCATGGGAAAGGCTCTTGCCCCGGACCTGGAACAGGACGGCATCATGTTGCGTTCGGTTTGTCCGGGCGCTGTGGTCACG
>JBCAZO010000330.1:0-3630 GCA_038532975.1 Pseudomonadota bacterium | reverse complement strand
TGAACATCGGTAAGGCGACCAGGACCGGGTTCTTGATCAATCCGCCGAACAGGCGTCCAGCATTCGCGAAAAGTCGCGTGTAGGTAATTCGGGTTCGGTCAAACTCGATGTATTCGTTGATCAAAGACCGATTAGGGTCCAACAGGAACGCGCCCAAAATGGCAAAGATCAGGCTGATCCTAACCGATCTTTGATCAACGAATACATCGAGTTTGACCGAACCCGAATTACCTACACGCGGCTATTCGCGAATGCTGGACGCCTGTTCGGCGGTCTGATCAAGAACCCGGTGCTGGTCGCCTTACCGATGTTCATCTTCATGGGGTTGATGCTGGACAATTCCGGCGTCGCCCAACGGATGATGCGGTCGATGCAGGTGCTGTTCGGGGCGCTGAAGGGCGGGCTTGCCCTGACGGTGATGCTGATCGGGATCATCCTGGCCGCATCGACGGGCGTGATCGGCGCATCGGTAGTTTTGCTGGGCGTGTTGGGTATCCCGACGATGATGGCTCAGAACTATCAGAAACCGATTGCAACAGGTGTTGTGGCGGCTTCCGGAACCTTGGGAATCCTGATCCCGCCGTCGATCATGCTTGTCATCATGGCAGACCAACTGGCGATCAGCCTGGCGGATTTGTTCCTGGGCGCCTTGTTTCCGGGTCTGCTGCTCGGGGCGCTCTACATCGCCTATATCGTGATCTACGGGTTGGTCCGGCCTGACGCGATGCCTCTGCCTGCCGAACGAGAGCCGATCAGCGCCAAGATACTCTGGGATACCCTATTGGCCGTGCTGCCACCGTTCGGGCTGATCATGCTGGTGCTGGGATCGATCTTCGCCGGATTTGCCACACCGACCGAAGCGTCGGGTATTGGCGCGCTGGGCGCCACGGCGCTGGCTTTTGCCAACGGGAATCTGTCCTGGCGCGTGCTGGCCATCGCAGCCCGGCAGACGTTGGCTACCATGGGGTTCATCACCGGGATCTTTATCGCTGCAAACTTCTTCGCCTTCATCCTGCGTGGGTATGGTGGGGACGAGATCATCGAAAACGTGATGCTGGGATCGTTCGAAAATCCTTACATGATCATTGGCTTCATCCTGTTTGTCATCTTCCTGCTTGGCTTTCTGCTGGACTGGATCGAGATCACGTTGATCATCGTGCCGCTCATCCTTCCCGTCGTTGCCGTACTTGACATTCCCGTCGACGGCTATGGCGTGGTCAGCCAACCCGTTGTGGTTTGGTTTGCGATTCTGGTCGCAGTGACGCTGCAAACGTCTTTCCTGACGCCGCCGGTGGGCTTTGCGCTGTTTTATCTGAAAGGCGTATGTCCGCCGGGCGTTACCCTGGGCCACATCTATCGCGGCGTTGCGCCGTTTGTGGCCCTACAATTGCTGGGACTGTCGATTGTGTTTCTATTCCCAGCCCTGGCCACATGGCTGCCAGCGGTCGCCTACGGGCCTTAGAGAAGGTTCAGGTCTGGTTGAATCAGATCAACCACGTCAATTTTCGATCTGCATTGCAACTGCTTGGAGGCATGTCACGCTCTGGCCGGATTGCTCTCTAACCAAGAACCTTTTTCTCCCGCAGCAGCGCGATTTCGGATTCTTCGAAGCCACAGGCCAACAGCACCGGCGTGCCATGTTCGCCCAAATTGGGCGCGGGATAACGCACTGTGCAAGGCTGTCCATCGAATTTCATCGGGAAGCCCAGCATTTGTACTGTGCCGCGTTCGCCATGATCCACGTCGATGACCATCTCGCGATGCTGCACCTGAGGGTCTTCGAACACCTCTGGGACCGAGAGCACAAACCCCGCCGGGACCCCGGCATTGTTCAAGGTCTCGATCCAATAGTCGCTTGTTTGTTCCTTGAACACCGGTCCGAAAATCTGGTGCATCAAGGGAATATTCGCCATACGTTTGGAATTGCTGTCGATGCGGTCATCGTCCAACAGATGTTCCATGCCCAATGCAACCAGCAGCTTCTTGTAAACGATGTCATTGCTAGGGGCGATTGCGATTGCGCTGTCTCTGGTTTCAAACAGGCCATAGGGCGCGACCAGCGGATGGTCGTTGCCATGGCGCGTTGGTTGCTTTCCAGCCGCCAGATAATCCGCCGCGATATAGCTGAGAAGGCTGATCATGCTATCCGTAAGAGAGATATCGATGGATTGAACGGCGGCGTCATCACCGGTCTTGCGACCGACCAAGCGTGAGGTCACTGCCAACGCGCCATAAAGTCCTGCCACCAGATCACTAACCGGCAGGCCGGAACGTGTCGGTGGCCCATCCGCCAATCCGTTGACGCTCATGAAGCCGCTCAACGCTTGGGCGATGAAATCAAAGGCGGGGCGCTGTGCATAAGGTCCGTCGGCCCCGAACCCGCTGATGTGACAAACGACCAGGGCCGGGTTCAGTTGTTGCAGTTCGTTTCTTGATAACCCCATCGCCTCGAGGATGCCGGGGCGGAAGTTTTCCACCAAGGCATCGGCGGTCGCCAAAATCCGGCGCAGAACCGCGCGGCCTTCCTCTGACTTTAAATCCAGGGCCACGGATTTCTTGTTGCGGTTATAGCTGGCGAAGTACCAACTGAAATCATTGACCTTCTCACCCTGGGCGCGCAACGGATCTCCGGAATGGCTCTCTATCTTAATGACCTCGGCTCCGAGATCCGCCAGCAATTGCGTGCAGAAGGGGCCGGCAATGATCCTGGTCAGATCGACGACACGAACACCTCTTAAACTCATGGCCTAGTCCTGCGTTATCCGACCGCGCGGCGGGTCGAGCCGAAGTCGTGCAAGACACCAACCGGGGCGGCGCGTTGAAGATGGGCGGGAAGATCCCGCGACAAAACCTCGGACAGGCGCTGTCCCGCCTTGATCAGCGCGTCCAGATCGATCCCTGTCTCGACGCCTTCCAGGTGCAGCAGGTGCACCAAGTCCTCTGTCGAGATGTTTCCGGTCGCGCCCGGTGCAAACGGGCATCCGCCAACGCCGCCCAAGGACGATTCAAACCGGGTGATGCCTGCCTCCAGCCCAGCCAGTACATTGGCTAGACCCAAGCCGCGCGTGTTGTGGAAGTGCAGGACAATCTCCATGTCTGGAACCTCCCGCTTGATGGCGCCAACCAAGGTCTTGACCCGCGTGGGCGAAGCCGTGCCGATGGTGTCGCCGAGTTTCAGGCATGAAACACCGATGCCGAGGAACGAGTCCGCCAACGCCACGACGTCATCGACCGGAGTCTGGCCACTGAACGGGCAATCGAAAGCTACCGCTAGGGCACCGCTTACGGTGGCGCCAGTTTCTGCAGCCAAGGCAGGCAGAGGTTTGATCCGCTCGAAAGCATCAGCCACCGAGCAGTTCGAATTTGCCATCGAATGGGACTCGCTGACCGACAGGAACGCGACCCAAACATCCAGGCCTGCTTTCGAGGCCCGCTCGCCGCCCCGTGCATTGGGCACCAGAGCTTCCAGGATCAATCCACCCGAGCGGTCGATTCCAGCAATCAGGTCTTCGGCGTCTGCCAATTGCGGCACCGCCTTGGGCGAGACGAAGGACGTCGCCTCCAACCGGCGAACACCGGCCCCGATCAAGCGGTTTGCAAGGTCGATTTTATCTTCGGTGGGAAAGAAAC
>JBCAZO010000329.1:0-3643 GCA_038532975.1 Pseudomonadota bacterium | reverse complement strand
TTTATGAAGTGAGCCACAGGCTGGAACAGCGCATGCCACTGACGCCAAAAGAAGTATTCGGTGTCATCTTTGATCAGCGCAACCGGCAATTGCCGTCCATTTGCGCGGTAATCATCGTCATGTTTCTCTTTTGGTTCTTCGTAGGCCACATGATCTTTGCGCTGTTCTTGGGCTTTTCTACGATGACCAATGTGTCTTCCTCTTATGAAATCTATTTCTCACAAGACGGGCTGATGATGCTGGGCTTTGGCACGGTCATCGGCGCAGGTTTTGCGCTTTTGCTCTACAGCATCACGGTTATTGCCCTGCCGCTGTTGCTTGATCGCGAGGTGGATTTTGTCACCGCGATGATCACCAGCGTGCAGGTGGTTTTGCAAAATCCGGTGCCGATGATTGTCTGGGGTGTTGTGATCGCCGTTTTAACATTTCTTGCGATGCTGCCTGCTTTTCTTGGACTATTTGTTGTGCTGCCTCTGCTTGGGCATGCCACATGGCATCTTTACCGGCTGATTGTTGAGGCGGGAGCGCCGGAAACCGTGGGCGCAGAAGTTGAGGCGTAAGGCCGCTTTTTGCGAACGCACGGGATTTCAAGCACCTTACGCGCGCTCTTCCGCCTTTGCCTGATCCCAAAGCGCGTCCATTTCTTCCAAATCAGAGTCTTCGGGCCGTTTGCCGCGCTCTTTGAGAAGCGCCTCAATCCGCTCAAAACGGCGGGTGAACTTGGCATTGGCGCGGCGCAGGGCCTGTTCGGGGTCGACCTTCATGTGCCGGGCCAGATTGGCCATGACGAACAAAAGGTCTCCGAATTCCTCTTCGATCTTCTCAGGACCCAGCCTCTCTGCGGCCTCGCGCAACTCTTCCGCCTCCTCGGAAATCTTGTCGATCACATGCCCCGCATCGGGCCAGTCAAATCCGACCCGTGCCGCGCGTTTCTGAAGCTTCACCGCGCGCAAAAGCGAGGGAAGCCCAACTGCAACACCATCGAGAACACCTGTCTGCGCCTTGGCTGCCCGTTCCGCGGCCTTTACCGCCTCCCAGTCGCGGGTTTGCTGTTCGGCGGATTTGTCCCGGCTCTCGCTGCCAAACACATGCGGGTGGCGCGCGACCATCTTGTCGGAAATGCCATTGGCCACATCGTTGAAGTCAAACAGGTCACGATCCTCTGCGATCTGGGCATGAAACACGGCCTGCAAGAGCAAATCCCCCAACTCATCACGCAGCTCATCCCAGGCTTCGCGCTCAATTGCGTCGGCCACCTCATAAGCCTCTTCAATCGTGTAGGGGGCAATGGTGCCGAAATCCTGTTCGATATCCCAAGGACAGCCTGTGTCAGGATCACGCAAACGGCGCATGATCTCGCGCAGGCGCGGCATCCCGCCTTTGGTATCATGGATCAGGTCATCAGCCATTGCACTGGCCTCCTTTCTGGCGTTGAGTGGACCCTGACGTTGAAGCCTTCAGGAGTCCAGACGCTTGGCCATCATCAATCGCATCGCCGGATTTGCCGAGGATATGACCGCCTGGCGGCGGCATTTGCATGCCAATCCCGAACTGGGATTGGAGTGCCATGACACCGCTGCTTTTGTGGTCGAGCGTTTGCGCGAATTTGGCATTGCGCAGATAGAGACCGGGATGGCTAAAACCGGTGTCGTTGCCATCATTGAAGGGCTGGGGGTGGGTCCGCCACTTGGTCTGCGCGCAGACATGGATGCACTGCCGTTGGAAGAAACAAGCGGTGTCGAACATAGCTCCACCCGGCCTGGTGCGATGCATGCCTGTGGTCATGACGGCCACACCACAATGCTTTTGGGCGCGGCGCGGTATCTGGCCGAGACACGTAACTTCAAGGGCCGCGTGGCGCTTATCTTTCAGCCCTGCGAAGAAGCCAATCCGGGCGGTGCGCGGCTGATGGTCGAAGACGGGATCATGGAGCGTTACGATATTGATCAGGTTTATGCCCTGCACACCATGCCCGGTGAGGCAGAGGGTAATTTCTCCACCTGCGCAGGGCCCTTCATGGCGGCGGTGGACACGTTTCATATCGACATCACCGGTCAGGGCGGGCACGGAGCTTTCCCGCACGAAACCCGTGATCCGGTGGTGGCGGCGGCGGGCATGGTGCAGGCCATTCAGACCATTGTGAGCCGCAACCACTATGCGCTTGAGGATCTCGTCATTTCGGTCACGCAAATCCATACGGGAAGTGCCGAGAACATCGTGCCGGAAACGGCCTATGTGAATGGCACGATCCGTAGCTTTAGTGAAGACGTCCGGCGCATGGCCCATACCCGGCTGAAAGAGGTGACGGCAGGGCAGGCGGCATCTTACGGCGTTTCGGCCGAGCTGCGTATCGAAGAGGGCTATCCGGCGACCGTTAACCACCCAGCAGAAACAGAATTCGCCGCACGGGTAGCGCGCGAAATCTCAGGGGCGGATCAGGTGCGCACGGATCGCTCTCGCGAAATGGGGGCTGAGGATTTTGCCTTCATGCTCAATGCGCGGCCCGGCGCATATCTGCTCTTGGGACAAGGCGAAGGGCCAATGCTGCATCACCCGAGTTTCGATTTCAACGATGCGGTGGCACCTGTGGGCGCGTCATATTTCGCGCGGCTTGTGGAAACGGCTCAACCGGTTTCGGGGGAATAAATGGAAAAGAGGGGGAGACGATGGCATTGAAAGATGCAAAACGGCAGGTGGATCAGGCGTTCACACGAGACGATCTGAAAGGCCTGTCTTTTGAAAACACCTTTGGTGGGGCACCATCGTTCCTGCGTCGTCGCTATACCAAGGACCTCACTGGTGTGGATGTGGCAGTTACCGGCATCCCCTTCGATCAAGCGGTAACGAACCGCCCCGGCACACGGCTTGGCCCGCGCGCTGTACGCGAGGCCTCTTGTCTGCAACCCTACGATCCGCCAATCTACTGGGAAGGCTTTAGCCCGCTTGAAGAGTTCGCCATCGTGGACTACGGCGATCTGGCTTTTGACTACGCCAATATCCCGGCCTTTCCCAAGGCCCTGACCGATCATATCCGCACCATTCTGGAGGGCGGTGCCGCGAGCATTGCGATTGGCGGAGATCACTACATTTCCTTCCCCATCCTGCGCGCCTATGCCGAGAAATACGGACCTCTGTCGCTGCTGCAGTTTGATGCCCATTCCGATACCTGGCCGGATGATGACATGGACCGGGTGGATCATGGCACGATGTTCTACAAAGCGGTGAAGGAAGGTCTGATTGATCCCGCGCGCTCCGTGCAGGTTGGTATTCGCACTGTTAATCAGGACAATCTGGGCGTGCCTACGATCACCGCGCGCGAGGCGCATGAAATGGGTCCGGCCAAAGTGGCCGAGAAGATTAAGTCCGTCCTGAAAGACAGCCCCACCTACGTCACCTTCGACATTGACGGTTTGGACCCGGCGTTTGCGCCCGGCACCGGAACGCCGGTCTGGGGTGGGCTGTCCAGCTGGCAGGCGGCGGCGATCCTGCGCGATCTTGCAGGGATCAACATGGTGGGGGGCGATATGGTTGAAGTGTCCCCACCTTTTGACACGACAGGGGCCACCGCCATTGCAGGGGCGCATGTGGTGACAGAGCTTTTGTGTCTCTGGGGCTGGACCCGGCGGGAAACCGGGGCAAATTG
>JBCAZO010000328.1:0-3646 GCA_038532975.1 Pseudomonadota bacterium | reverse complement strand
CAGTCGATATGCTGCATGATCTCAGTGCCCACGGGCGGCAAAGGCTGTGGCTCGGCGGGAATGAGCGCGATCTGCCATGGTCGCGCTGAACCTTCCGGTCAGCGAGAGCTGGATCACCGACGCCGAATTGCGGGATAATCCGGGGCTGGTGAAAACCATGTCCGTCAAGCCGCCCATGGGCGAAGGACAAGTGCGGCTGGTGCGCATCGGCGAAGGCGAGGCGCAGGTGGATCTTCAGCCCTGCGGCGGCACCCATGTGGCGCGCACAGGTGAGATCGGCAAGCTGCGCATCGGCAAGATCGAAAAGAAAGGCCGCCAGAACCGCCGGGTGTATCTGCATCTTGAGGGATGAGGCCGAAGAGGTGGCGATGGCAAGCGCAAGAGCACGCAACCTGATCGCAGCCCGAATCGTGATCGACATTCGCGCCGCTCTCGGATGATGAATGGGCCTATGACCCTTATTTACGCAGCTTTGATAGAGTGAACAAAGAGTAACAGAACAAAGAAGCCATTTGACATAAAACGCCTGACCGCGAATGGCGCTAATGCGGACGGAGCAGCCGCATACTTACCTTGATCTTATATGATACGTGGTTTTGTTCATCACTTCATCAAGCGTGGCAGTAAGGCGATTTAACTCAGTATGCTGAGACGCCAATTCTGGAGCGTAGCGTGATATCAAGTATTCACGCCTTTCTGTCATGGTGGTCAAATGGATAGCTGTTTTCTTTCTAAGTTTAAGAGTTGCAACAAACCCCGGGTCAGCAAGGTTGTGCCTACGCCCACGTATCTCTTCGGGAGAGGTGCCCTGATGTCGCAAAAAGGCATTTAAGTACAACTCGATGGAGTGGATTGAACACAATCGTGCAGGCGCATAGGATAGTGGCGCTTTCTTTTCGGCGTTTCGTAGCAAATTCGCTGCTGCTGCATAATATGCGCCCGCCAAATTCAATAATTCGCAAACTTCTGCCCGTGAACCGGGATAGGTGGAAGTTTCTGCATATAGGCTCATTCGAAGGGATCCAAAGCGAAGTTACCTTGCCGTAGTTAACAGGAAGGTTTCACCACAAAACCAAGGCGATATTTGGCCGTCATTATGAAAGTGAATAGGTATCGCCTAGTTCTGCTTCGGGCTCTTCGCAGTCATCCGATGCAAACAGTCAGGCATTTTCGCCGTTACGCAACCTTGCAGGTCAGCGAGGCGGACGAAACTATCATTGAAAGCACTGCCTCTGGCCCGGAATAAAGGCGCGTAGCGCCACCGGGCCGCGCCCGGCCTCCCCCCGGGAGGGCGCATTGCACCGTCTGAAAAGAGAACAACCCTTGCAGGCTAATCCAACGATAAACCACTATCGCTCAAAGCCTTGGGCGCCCACCCGAGGTCGGGCGAACCCCTCTGTTGCGCCCTCCGTCAAGGGTCCGCTCGGGGCTTTTAATTTGAACAACAGACGTCACGCCCGACGTCTGCGTCGCCCACCTGCGCGGCCACCACGGCCCCCTGCGGCTTCCTCGCCAGCTTTCGGCGGTGCTTTGTTGAACTTGATCCACTCGCCGCCATGCGGGTCGTTGTTGGTCAGGAAATTGGCGGCGCGGATGGCCTCCATTTCCTTGCCCGGACGCGATTTTGTCGAGCCAAGGCCGAAAAGCTGACAGAAGGTTTCGTCATCCATGTCGTCCGGCAAAACAACGCCCGCCGCTTCGATCTCGGCGCGTTTCGCGGCCTTTTCGGCCTCTTTCACAGGCAGAGCGATGGGGTTCATGATAGCCGACGTCATCCCGGCACCCATGGCCATCGGCAGGAACGCGTTGTTGATGCCATGACGGTTGGGCAGCCCGAAGCTGATATTGGATGCACCACAGGTGGTGTTCACGCCCAGCTCTTCGCGCAGTTTCCGCACAAGGGTAAAGACCTGAAGCCCGGCCGTGCCCATGGCACCGATGGGCATGACAAGCGGATCGACCACGATGTCATGCGCAGGGATACCGAAGTCCGCAGCACGCTCGACGATTTTCTTCGCAACGGCAAAGCGCACATCCGGGTCTTCCGAGATGCCGGTGTCATCGTTGGAAATGGCCACGACGGGCACGTTGTACTTCTTCACGAGAGGCAGAATAGCTTCCAAACGCTCTTCTTCTCCCGTGACCGAGTTGAGCAGGGGGCGCCCTTCACATACTTCCAGACCGGCTTCCAAAGCGCCGGGCACAGAGCTGTCGATACAGAGCGGGACATCCACAAGGCCCTGCACAAGCTCGATCACTTTGCGCATCAGCGGCGGTTCGGTCTGGTTGGGATCGGGGTTTGAATTGTAGACCACCCCCGCATTCACATCGAGCACGGTCGCTCCAGCGGCGACCTGAGCAATGGCATCGGCCTCAACGGTGGAGAAATCCCCGGCTTCCAGCTCGGCGGCCAGTTTCTTGCGGCCCGTGGGGTTGATCCGTTCGCCAATCACACAGAAGGGCTGATCAAAGCCGATAATTGCGGTCTTGGTTTTGCTTTCGACGATGGTCTGCGTCATGGTCTATCCTTGTTGGCTGGCAGGCACGGTAGACGCGCCGCCATTTTCAATCGCCCAGGTGGCGTTGGTCTTGATCCCGCCCAACGGGAAGAAATGCACGTTGGTGATGTTGAAATCCGGGTGCGCGGCCTTGTGCGCCGCGAGCTTGGCCAGAACATCGGTCGGCTCATAGGGCAGGAGAAGCTTGGAGACATCCATCGCGCGTTTCTGCAGCACTTTGAGCGACGGCCCAACACCGCAGGCGATGGCGAATTTAATGAGTGTCTGCAATTTGGCCGGACCCGCGATGCCGATATGCACGGGCAGGGTGATGCCCGCTGCGCGCAGGTTGTCGGCCCATTTGATAATCGGGTCCGCGTCGAACGCAAACTGTGTGGCCAGCGCCATTTCTGCATCGGTGGTCTCGGAAAACTTCTGTTTCCAGCGCAGCGCATCTTCCACGTTTTTCATGCTGCCATCGGGATCGATATCCTTGTTGCCCTCAGGATGGCCCGCAACATGCAGCCGCTTGAACCCGGCACGGTCAAAAGCACCGCTTTCCAAAAGCTGCATGGAGCTGTGATAATCGCCGTGAGGCTTTGCAACACCGCCTGCAAGCAGCAACGCCTGATCAACACCGGCCTCACCTTGATACCGCGCAATCCAGTCTTCCAGCGTCGCCTGATCCTTGATGATCCGCGCCGGGAAGTGTGGCATGACCGGATAGCCATCAGTGGCTAGCCGCTTGGCAGTGGCAACCATCTCTTCAATCGGTGTGCCCTCGATATGTGCGATGTAAACGCGGGTGCCGGTTGGCAGCAGGTCACGGAAGTTTTCCACCTTCTCAGCCGTGCGCGGCATCACCTCAATGGAATATCCCTTGAGGAAGGCCTCCATTTCCGGTGTGACCACGCGTTCGCTCGGTGTCTCGCGTCTTTTGAAGTTCAACAAAGCCATCGCGGCCTCCCAGAAAGATTTGGGGCTTTTGCTCAATTTGAGTTGGCCCAGCCATCGTTTGCGATCAATTCCTTGATCCGGTCTTGGTCGTATTCCGTGTCCAGCCGCGCGGCCTCTGCCTCGGCCACCGCTTCGGCGTCTCCCTCAACAGGATAGGGTGCGGCCTTGCGCCATTCCGCAAGATAGGCATC
>JBCAZO010000327.1:0-3650 GCA_038532975.1 Pseudomonadota bacterium | reverse complement strand
CATCAAGCATCATCATCGGAAACCATATCTTCCAAGGGGATAGTGCCGATCCTGGCCCGCGCAGTGCGGGAATTGTGCTGGCCCGGACCAACAACCGTGGAACGATTACCGGCAACTACATCGACAGCTGTTCCATTGAATGGGGCAACGAATATGACGCAACGCCAGATTTCAGCTCAGAATTCTCTTTCAGTGCCTTGTCGATCACAGGCAACGTGTTCCTAAGCCAAAGCAGCGCGCCATCTTTCAACTTTCTGATCGTGAAACCCTATGGGCCGGGACATTTCATTGACGGACTGACAGTCACAGGCAATACCGTGCGTCTTGTGGACGGGGTGATTGACCGGTTCGAGGGGATTGACACAAGCTTTGCGCCGCTGAGTTTTGACAAGTTCCGCAATATTCATTTTGAAGACAATGGCTTCTTCAATGTGAACCATCATGTGGAAAACCCACTTGTTCTGCGCCATACCGAGGCCAGCGTGCAGGCCACCTGGGTGGTGGAGCCGCATCCCAATCTACCGTTTGAGGCTTGGGCGCAAACGGTAGAGGCTGTGACCCCAGAAGGCGCGGTGCGCGACGTGCTGAACGCGATCTACTACGGGCAACCCTATTGCGAGACAGCGCAAGGGCCAGGGAATGACCAGATCAACCTGCGGTGGGAGAAGGCGGTGAAAGGCACTGTCCTGATGCGAGTGCGGATTGATGATCCAATCTGACACATGGTCTAAAACCGGAGCCAAACTCCAAGTTTGATCCTGAGATCATCGCTGTTCAAAAGCCCGGCTGTCGCCCCAAGTTCGAGGTAATAGCCGGGCTTTGTTTCATAGACAAAAGAGGGTGCAATGCGGGCATAAGGCTCAGAAGCGCTTGGGACGCCGCTCTGCAACTGCAGGATCACAATACTACGGCGGCCCGGTTTCAAACCAAGGGTGATATCCATCTCCAGCAGCCCTTCGGCCTGTTCGTAGATCAATCCCCGCATGTCCACGGCAATCCAGCCGGAGCGCTCTCCAAAGCTCAACCCGCGCCCCCAGGACAGGCCGGGCCGCAACGCGATGTTGTCGTCGGCGAAACCAGCCCCCAGCTCAAAGGCGGTCAAAGTATTTTTTGCGCCTGTTTTCAGTGGCCAACGCAGGAATGCGATTGCCTTGGTCAGGTCGGTTTGCCGCCCGCCAGCATCAAGGCCAATGGTTAGACGAGGAGACAAACCATGCTCGACGAACAATGATGCCGGGCTGTCCTGAGGCAGGGTGGGATTGTGCTCGACAGAAAAGCTGAGAAAAGTTTCCCCTTCGGCACGCGGCCAGGCCCCAGCCCAAAGGGCGTTGGGACTGAACAGAAATAGCGTTAACAGCAGCATTCGCGCACGGATCATGGACACCTCGCGCGCTCATACTGATGACATGTGGTAAACCAGTCGTTAACGGAGACCCGGCGGCTTAAAGCGTTTCGCGATAAACCTGACTCACAGTTAATCGCGAAACGCAGCGCGACACTCAATTGTTGTACGCATTTCGCCTTTTGCTGATGTCTCAGGTTAAAGGCGAAACGCTTTAGCCTGCGTCCTCAACCGCAACCAGACCCAGTTGCCGTGCGGCTGCCAGCGACAGAATACCGGACTCCAGCCCTTGTGGCTGTTGAAAAGCGCGTACCGCCGCACGCGTTCGGGCATCCATCACTGCTGTGATTGGTCCGCGATAAAGCCCACGTGCTTTGAGCGCGCGTTGGACGGATGCTGTGAATTCCGGTGTCAGATCAGCAGCACAAGGTGTTTCAAACCAGGTCTCCTTGCGCTCTTGGACAATCTGCTGGCGCGTCTCGGTTTTGTAGATCGCAGGACGCGCAACCGTACCGTCATCCAGAATTTCCGCCGGATGCAGCAGGATTTGCTGCGTCACGGTTTCAATCACCGCCGGTTTGATGGATTTGCCCCAACAACTGCCCGGTCGCGCACCAGGCGGGGCGGTTTCAAGCCGCTGCACCAGTTCAGGTTCCCCAACGCCAGCCACAGGCCCGCCGCATCCCGCAAGCACGAGACCTGCCATGGCGGCAAGAAGTAAGGATTTCGACATCTGCTCGAGCCTTTTTAGGCGTTTGTTGTGTTCACCTTATCCGGTTTTCGCGGCCGGGGAAAGATCACTCTCTGTGTCAGGCACCAGATCAAACAGCGGCAAGATATTCTCAATCTCTTCAGACAGCACAACCTCGCAGACTGACGTCGTCAGGTGTTGGGAGGTGGGGCAGGGGTCAAATTGCCAAGAACAAAAAAAGAACAAGCAGATTTTGTCGCAACTCTTTTCCCCTCCTGTCGCATTTGGGGCTGGCAGGCGCGCGTTCTCGACGCTACGTAGCGCGGTGACTTGAGACGTGAGGGAGGCCGGGCATGGCAAAGATCACCTATATCGAACATAACGGCACCAAGCATGAAGTGGAGGTCGCAAATGGCCTGACGGTTATGGAAGGCGCGCGCGACAACAACATTCCTGGCATCGAAGCCGACTGCGGCGGGGCCTGCGCCTGTTCGACCTGTCATGTTTACGTAGACCCGGCCTGGGTTGGCAAACTTCCCGCCAAGGAAGACATGGAAGAAGACATGCTCGACTTTGCTTATGAGCCTGATGTCGAACGATCACGCCTCACCTGCCAGATCAAAGTCACCGACGCTCTTGACGGCCTTGTGGTCCAGATGCCTGAAAAGCAGATCTGATGCGCTGGGCGGTCGCATGTGTTGCGGCTGCGTTTTGTGCGCTGGCCAACAGTGGTTGGACGGCAGAACCGTGGGAAATCGAACCGCTGGAGTGGGCCAAGTTCACCGAGCCCACAGCACGATATCCGCATGCTGTGCTGGGCGATGAAATTGAATATGGTGCGCTGGTTCTGAAATACATTCCTGGCCATGCCAAATACACGATCCGCCTCCCCCGGGATCGCGTCTTCGAAGACATCAAGCCACGTCTGGTGGATATCGACCAAGACGGCAAACGTGAGGCCATGGTGGTCGAAAGCCACAAGGCCAAAGGCGCGCGTCTTGCTCTCTACAACGGCGGGGGCCTGATCGCCGCGACGCCCTATATCGGCACGCGCTTTCGCTGGCTGGCCCCGCTGGGTGCCGCTGACCTGGATGACGATGGCCATATGGAAGTGGCCTATATCGACCGGCCTCATCTCGCCAAAACCCTGCGTGTCTGGCGTTTCAAAAACGGAACACTCACTGAGATTGCCACGCTTCCGGGCCTGACAAATCACAAAATCGGCTGGAATTACATCCCCGGCGGCATCCGAACCTGTGGCGAAACGCATGAAATGATCCTCGCCAACGCGAATTGGTCTCGGGTCATGGCCGTGTCATTGACGGATGATGCGCTGCAGGCCCAAGACATCGGTCCTTATAGAGGTTCCGAAAGTCTTGACGCGGCCCTCAGCTGCCCCTGATCTTTCTTTTTGCCCAAAATATCCCGGGGAGCGCGAGGGGCTGGCCCCTCGCAAAAGTCTTTTCTGAAAAGACTTGGCCAAAAGCTTTCCAAAAGCTTTTGTGGCTAAAGCGCCCGCCACCCGATATCGCGGCGGCAAAACCCTTCGGGCCAGTCGATCTGATCCACCATGGCATAGGCCCGGTCCGCCGCCTCGCGCAGGCTTGCCCCTCGGGC
>JBCAZO010000326.1:0-3670 GCA_038532975.1 Pseudomonadota bacterium | reverse complement strand
CCGCCATCACAAGTGGCTCTGACATTAAATAACCGCGCGTAGTAAGTTTAACCTGTAGTTTCGATTCTAGTTTCGTCAGGGATGCAGAGCTCAGTATCTGCACACGCTTTTCCACCGCTCTCGGCGTGAAATCAGTAGCCTCCCTGAGTGGCAAAACCTGAGCAGTCGGCCAGGCTGCAATGGCATCTTGCAGGATCTCCGCGTCCAGAGAGGCATTTTCTTCCGTAAAGACACTCACCAGCGCACCAGCTTTGGCGCGCAGGGCGCAAAGGCCCAAGGCATTTTGCAACACGTCCCCGGCGGTCTGGGCCAGAACAACAACTTCTTCAGTTATCCGAGCCTCTTGGCACGTCAGCAAAAAACCCATGATCGTTTCGGCCATTTTGTTGTAGTGGCCCACATCGCGCATGTCATGTTCGATCCGGCCGATATCGACTTCGATCACATCCGCCCCGGCCGCATGAACGCGCACCATAACGTCCAGATCGGCAGCGTAGTCGCCTACGATTTCCTGATGCGCGATCAATGATCGATTCACCAGGTAAATCCCTGTATTCGGTGATCTCAATCCTGAAAGACTGGGGAAAAGCCATGCGATTCCAGGCTTTACCAGCAACCGCGTCATTGGCATGTTGTCCTTTGGATCAGTCCAGTCGCCCTTGATCAGACCAATATTGCCCGCTCTCGCATCTACCATCTCAGAAAATAGTTTAACGTTAAACTTTTCCAGATCCGCGTCGACCTTCATGACCCAATCATGCGTCGCAGCGGCCAACCCGGCGCGCATGGCATGGCCCATTCCCGTCTGCGGCTCAAAGACGCTCCGCGCCCCAGCCTCCTGCGCCAGTTTTGCGGTGTTATCCTCAGAGGCGTTATCAACCACCACAACCTCATCCACCCATTCCATGTTCAAAAGGTGCTGCACCACGGCACCAATCGTTTCCGCCTCATTTCGGGCAGGAACAACAACTGAGAGAGGCAGGCGTGTCACGAAATAAATCCGACGTCTTGTTCAGGTCATCTTGATGCTTAGTGCCAACGTGACAGGGTCACAAGTCGCGTAACTCATGCTGGTTCCACGGGCTTTTGCAGATGCAGCGGGATTTCACGTGCCAAGCGGATCAAATGCGCCATGAATGGCTTGTCCGCATCATCTTCTCTGACCGCCGCATAAAGCCTCTTGGTCACGCCCTTGGGCGTCAGTTTGCGCGTAACATATTCGGTGCTGCTACGCTGCTCTCGCAAAACCCAGTCTGGTAACACCGCAACGCCGCGATTGGACGCCACCAAGAGCAGGATCACCGCTGTCAACTCGATCTGGCGCACCGCGCGCGGCTCGACCTTGGCCGGTGTCAGCAATTCGGTGAACACATCCAGCCGCGACCGATCCACCGGATAAGTGATCAGCGTCTCATCGCGAAAATCTTCGGCGATAACGTGATCACGGGCGGTCAGCGCATGCTGGCTTGAGGCTACGAACAAGGGCTCATAGTCAAAAAGTGGTTGAAAAACAACGCCGTCCAGCGTTTCGGGATCGGAGGATACTACAAGATCAACCTCTTCTTTCTGCAACGCCGGCAACGCGTCAAAGGCAAGCCCCGGACGGATATCAATATCCACATCGGCCCATGTCTGACGAAACCGTTCCAGCACAGGAAAGAGCCACTCAAAACAGGCATGGCATTCTATCGCGATATGCAAACGCCCAGCGCTGCCTTGCCTGAGCCCTGAAAACTCCGCCTCCAGCGCCTCAATCTCAGGCAGCACCTTTTCAGCCACGCGTAACAACCTCAAACCTGCCGCTGACAATTTCAACGGCTTGGACCGACGCACAAAAAGCTCAACCCCGGCTTGGTCCTCCAACCCTTTGATTTGATGAGATAAAGCCGATTGTGTGATATGCAATAAATCGGCTGCACGCGCCAGGCCACCCGCCTGATGGATGGCGCGGATCGTTCGGAGATGACGAAAGTCGATATGCATGATTTATGAGGTTGCCTCATTCAAACAATGAATTTTATGAAGTTGTCTCACATGTGTGTCCTTGCGACAAGTACATCAGTTATCCGTACAGGAGATTGTCACCATGACCGCACCATCCGTATCCTTCGAATTCTTCCCGCCCAAGTCGTTGGAAGCCTCGTTTCGACTCTGGGACACGGTGCAGTCTCTCGCCCCGCTCGCTCCGCAATTTGTGTCCGTGACATACGGTGCAGGCGGCACCACGCGGGAACTGACGCGCGATGCCGTGGCCACTTTACACAAATCCAGCGGCTTGAACGTGGCCGCCCACCTGACATGCGTCGGCGCCAGCCGTGAAGAGACGCTTGTTGTGGCTGAAGACTTCGCAAAGGCAGGCGTAAAAGACATAGTCGCTCTGCGTGGTGATCCGCCTAAAGGGGCCGCAAACTTTGAGCCTCACCCAGATGGATTTGCCAATAGCTGTGAGCTGATCTCAGCGCTGGCAGACACCGGCAACTTCAACATCCGTGTCGGGGCCTATCCTGAGAAACATCCAGAAGCCGCAAGTCAAAAAGCCAATATTGACTGGCTCAAACGCAAGATAGATGCAGGTGCATCTGAATCGATCACGCAGTTTTTCTTTGAGGCAGATACGTTTTTCCGGTTTCGCGACGCCTGTGCCAAGGCCGGCATCAACGCGCCAATCATTCCCGGTATCCTACCGATCGAAAACTGGTCCGGCACGCGCAGGTTCGCCAAGGCCTGTGGTGCAGATATCCCCGACTGGCTCAGTGACGCCTTCGACAAAGCCGTGCGCGACGACCGCGAAGAGCTTCTGGCCACCGCAATCGCCACTGAGCTCTGCAGCGACCTGATGGAAGGCGGGGTCGAGCATTTGCATTTCTATACACTTAACCGTCCCGAATTGACCCGAGATATATGTCACGCACTGGGCGTCACGCCCAAAACAGAGCTACGCCACGTCGCCTGACATCAGACCCCTGTGAGGGCCCCCAAGCCCGCACACCTGACCCCCGCTCTTCCCCATGAGCGGGGGTTTTTTTTGTCCTAAACCACAGGCTCCGCCCCTGCCACCTCGTCCTTGGTCGCGGCTGCAACTGACTCGTGCACCCGCTCTGACGGGTCCTGTCCCATTTTACGTGGTGCCCGCAAAAGGAAAATCCGCGCCCACCCGCGCCATGTGCCCACAGAAGGTGCTGCGGCGTCGCGCTCAAACCGCCCTTGCCACCCATCCGGCAATTCAAGCCCGTGATGGCCTGCCCGTTCCAGCATCCACACCAGTGGGATATTCGACAGGGGCCGTGCGGCATGAAACCCATCTAGCTGCCCACCGACATCACCATGGCTCCCGCGAAACCAGACCTGTTCGACCCGACCCTTGGCTCCGGGCGTGTCAGTCTGTGTGTTCCACAGCACCGGTGTGTAAGCCTTGCGTGTCTCATGAAGCGCCAGCGCGTGATAGCCATGCCGAATGACCGGGCCAAGCTCATGATTGTGAAACGCGTGTTTCGGTGTGCTGAACCGCCACAAGATGGGTAGGCCAAGGCCCAAAGCCTTGACCGTATCCCATACACCGATCATCTCGATCTCGACCTCAGGATAACAGCGCCTTGCCGTAAAGGCCTCAGCCGCCTCACGCCCAGGTTCCTCCCGGTAGTGACGATAGGCCGTCTCGATATGCCGTTCT
>JBCAZO010000325.1:0-3723 GCA_038532975.1 Pseudomonadota bacterium | reverse complement strand
GAGCTTTGGACCGAGGCCGAGGAGGGCGAGAAGGTGCGCCTCATTGGCCATTGGGATGGCGAGGAAGAAGCGCGCTGGATCGGGGAAGAGGTCGAGGCAATGCAGCGCGGCACGCGAGGGATGGCGCCGCGCAGTCTAGACCACATGGCCATACTCGTGCGCGCCAGCCACCAGATGCGCGCCTTTGAGGACCGGTTCCTGACCATCGGCTTGCCCTATCGCGTCATCGGCGGGCCGCGGTTTTATGAGCGGATGGAGATCCGCGATGCGATGGCCTATTTCCGGCTGGTGGTCTCGCCTGCGGATGATCTGGCCTTCGAGCGGATCGTGAATACCCCCAAGAGGGGGCTGGGCGACAAGGCGCAGCAGACGATACAAGTCACGGCGCGCGAAAACGGCATGTCGCTACTGGACGGTGCGCGTATCGCGGTGGATAAGGGCTTGATCAAAGGCAAAGGCGCTAAGGAATTGCAGGCGTTTGTTGATGGCATCGCGCGCTGGAACAGTCAGTTGCGTGGGCCACTGATCGAAATTCACACCGATGGTGATCTGATCGATGATGAAGAAAGCCCGGTGCGTCATGAGTACGGCCCACCTCCGATAACGCATATCGAACTGGCCGAGATGATCCTTGAGGAATCCGGCTATATCGAGATGTGGCAAAACGACAAAACGCCGGAAGCGCCGGGGCGGTTGGAGAACCTCAAGGAACTGGTCAAGGCATTGGAATCTTTCGAAAATCTGCAAGGATTTCTCGAACATGTCAGCCTGATCATGGACAATGACAGCGAGGATGCGGGCGAGAAGGTCAGCATCATGACCCTGCACGCCGCCAAGGGGTTGGAATTTCCCGCCGTGTTTCTTCCTGGTTGGGAAGACGGGCTTTTCCCCTCGCAGCGCAGCATGGATGAAAGCGGTCTCAAGGGGCTCGAGGAGGAACGGCGGCTGGCCTATGTGGGCATCACGCGGGCCGAAGAGGTCTGCACGATTTCCTTTGCCGGCAACCGACGCGTCTATGGTCAATGGCAAAGCCAGATGCCTTCGCGCTTCATTGATGAACTGCCTGAGGACCATGTCGAGGTGCTCACCCCACCCGGCCTTTACGGCGGAGGCTATGGTGCGGCTGGCATGGGCGGCGCTGATTTTGGCTCGAACATCGAGACCCGCGCGGCCGAGGCCAATGTTTACAACTCACCGGGGTGGAAACGGCTTCAGGCACGCGCCGCCGAACGCCCGCTCAGCCAACCACGGGAAAGCCGAAACATGACCATCGACGCTCAGGCCATCAGCGCCCATACGATGGGCGAGCGCGTGTTTCACCAGAAGTTTGGCTATGGTGTGATCATTGGCATCGAAGGCGACAAGCTGGAGATTGATTTCGAGAAAGCGGGTGTGAAGCACGTTGTTGCGCGCTTTGTTTCAGGTGCGGATGACATACCGTTCTGACAAGAGCATACGTTTGTCCTTGCAATTCGCCCCTACCTTTTTCCCAAAATTGCGTGCAAACTGAGCGCCTCGTCTGAGGGGATGCACGATGCGATGGTTTTTATACACAACTGTGTTGCTGGCCTGGACCGGTTTGGCGGCTGCGCATTCCAAGATGGACGAAACCATGCCAGCCGATGGGGCGACGCTTGATGACGCGCCGCAAGAACTCGTTCTGCGGTTTGATCAGTCGATCCGTTTGGTCACAGTCAAGATAACCCACGCGGATGAGCATTCCGAGCCGTTGAAATTGGATGAGCAGGCAGGGTTCGGCACAGAGTTCAAATTGCCGATGACCTCAATGGGCACGGGCCGGTACGAGGTCGAATGGCGCGGTTTGGGCGAAGACGGGCATATCATGACAGGCCGGTTCGGCTTTGATGTCCAGTAGCGCATGGTGGATGTCTGGACGGGTCTTCTGGCACTGAACACGCTGGGGCTTTATGCCAGCGCTCTGGTGTCATTTGGCTCAGTCCTGATTGGGTTTGCCTTTACCCGCATCCTGCGGCGTCCCTATTACCGCGACCTGACGCTGATGTGGTCTTTGCTGGGCCTGATCCTGTCCGCAACCGATATCGCAGTGCGCGCAGCGGCGCTAACGGGTGCGGCATCGGGGGCCAAGGACCCCGAGATGCTCAAACTGGTCTGGGGCACACCGGTAGGCGACGCGGCCCTCTGGCGCGTGGCTGGTTTTGCGCTTTTGCTGGTTGGGGCGCTTTTGGGTCGCATGGGCAGCTGGCTGGCACTTTCGGGTGGCGTGCTGGTGATGTGTTCCTTCACGCTTTTGGGCCATGTGGCCGAGCAGGAGGCGTTTTGGCTGCAACTCGTGCTTTATTTTCATCTCAGCGCTGCAGCGTTTTGGGTTGGCATCCTTGGACCCTTGCGCCGCCTTGCTCTGGACCGGGACAAGCTGGATGTAGCCGCCCAGCTTGGGCACGGGTTCGGGCGAGCGGCGCTGTTTGTCCTTCCGGTGCTTGTTGCGGCGGGGGCAGTCATGGCCTGGCGCTTGTTAGACACCTGGGCCGCTGTCGCAACGCCCTATGGTCTGGCGCTCTTGGTCAAGATTCTGGCCGTCGCGGTGCTGATGGGGATTGGCGCGGCCAACAAAACGCGGCATGTGCCGGCCATGTTGCGTGGAGAGGGCGGGGCAGCGGACGCCCTGGCCAATGTGATCCGCAAAGAGCAGGTGGTCGTGGCACTGATACTGACGGTCACTGCGGCGCTGACAGTGGTCATCGGCGCGCCGGTTTAAGCCTCGCCAAAAACGCCCTCAAATGTCTTCTTTAACGCCACATCCACATCGCTCATCGTGACTGGCAAGCCAAGATCGACCAGCGATGTGACCCCATGCTCAGAAATCCCGCAGGGCACGATCCCGTCGAAATGGCTCAGATCAGGTTCGACGTTGATCGAAATACCGTGAAAGCTGACCCATTTGCGCAAACGGATGCCGATGGCGGCGATCTTGTCCTCAGGCTTGGCACCTGAAGCGGTGAGAGGTTTGTCGTCGCGCGCAACCCAGACGCCAACGCGACCGCATCGAATTTCCCCCTGAACGTTGAACTGATCCAGCGCCGCAATGACCCACGCCTCAAGTTGCTGCACGAAAGCACGCACGTCCCGACCGCGCTTGCCTACATCCAGCATCACATAAACCACGCGTTGTCCGGGGCCGTGATACGTGTATTGCCCACCACGCTTGGTCTCAAAAACCTCGAACCTGTCCGGATCGGTCAGATCAGGCGCTTTGGCCGATGTTCCAGCGGTATAGAGCGGCGGGTGCTCCAGCAGCCAAATGGCCTCAGGAGCGGTCCCTTCGGCGATTCGCGCCGCGCGCGCCTCCATCGCCGCTTCGGCCTCGCGATACCCCACCAGACCGTCGGAGACGTGCCATTGCACGATATTTTGAGCGGATTGCAGCGGATCAGGCAGGAGCAAGTCGGGATTCTTTCGTTTCAGCGGCAGGAACTGTGCTAGGCTCATGGCGATTTAGAGTTGTCTATTAAAGGAGACTGGGGATGTTTTCAAAGCGTGTTGCCATCATTTGTATCGCTGGAGCGGTGGGGGTCACACCCGCCACACAATCGGCAGCCGATTTCGCGGATGGACTTGTTGGCGGGGTCGTCGGCGGTGTTGTCGGCGGCGTGATCGTCAATGAGGGGATCAAGAACCGCGAACGCCAGCGCCAGCAGCAGCGCAATGTTGTCACTAAACGCGCTCCTTCGAGCTACAACAGCG
>JBCAZO010000324.1:0-3741 GCA_038532975.1 Pseudomonadota bacterium | reverse complement strand
TGAATTTAACAAGTCCCCCGATAGCCGCGGCGGTTAAAAGGAAGGTTTCAATCTCTGACTCAGACGCGCCTGGCACGTGTTCCAACCAGTACTTGATCACAGCAGGCACGACGCCAGCGGCACCATTGGTGGGTGCCGTTACAACCTGGCCCCCGGCGGCGTTTTCTTCGTTGACGGCCATCGCATAGACACTGATCCAGTCATTGATCTTATGCGGCGCATTCAGGTTTGTGCCACGCTCTGCGATAAGCGCATCATGAATGCCTTTGGCGCGGCGCTTCACCTGCAACCCGCCGGGCAAGATGCCCTCCTGAGTGATACCACGTTCAATACAGCTATTCATCACTTGCCAAAGCCGGGCCACACCGCTGCGCAGGTTTTCGGTACCGCCGCGCTCAATTTCATTGGCCTTTTTCATCTCGGCGATAGATTTGCCGCTGGTTTCCGCCATTTGCAGCATCTCTTCCGCGGATTTGAAGGGATATGGGATAGGCGCACCCTCGTCGGTGTCCTGACCCGCAGCAAGTTCTGCCTCGGTCATCACGAAGCCACCGCCAATAGAGTAATAGGTCTCCTGCAGGATCACATCGCCTTGTGTGTCCGTGGCCATGAGGATCATGCCATTGGCGTGACCGGGCAAGTTCGGACCGAAATCAAAAACCAGATCTTCTTTGGGATTGAATGACAGTGTTGGAAGGTCAGGCGGCGTGACCATGTGCGTATCGCGAATGGCCTCAAGGACCGCCTCAGCCTGATCATGGTCATAGTCATCTGGACGAAATCCCGCGAGGCCCAATATGGTTGCGCGATCTGTTGCATGCCCAACGCCGGTAAAAGCAAGAGAGCCGTGTAACGATCCACGCAATCCGTGAAATTCAAAGGGAGATGCCCGCACGGCGTCCAGAAAGCGCGCAGCCGCAACCATAGGCCCCATCGTATGGGAAGACGATGGCCCAATGCCGATCTTGAACATATCAAAGACGGATAGAAACATGGCTCTTGCTTAACATAGGTGGCTGTCCTTGGCTCTTTTATGTTGAAGGGCCAAATACACAATGTGCAAAAGCGACCAAGAACACAAAGTCCCCGCCACAGATTGATGATGTATGTATTCGTGATCTGATATTCATATTAATTTAACAGGCTTTGCGCAGACTGACGGCACAGACGCAACTGACATAGAGAACAGAGGCGATCAAATGCATACAGCGGGTTTTATACTGATGCTGGCCACCGGTGTTCTTCTTTTCTTTGAAACCGGGCACGATGCGCAAATGACATTCTGGATAAACCAGAGCTTCTTGGCACAGCCATAACTGCAAAGCGGGGCGAAAACTTGGTAATTCGCCCTCGCCCCCCGGGAACAAACTCCGTATAACGCGCCCTGAACCAAGTGGTATCTGGGGAGATGCGCCATGACCGGAGAACTGTCACCGATCGACAAGGCCAAATTCGTGGCTGCCAAGCGATCTGTGGATTTCGTCGAAGATGGTATGCGCGTTGGGCTTGGCACCGGGTCGACCGCCGCATGGATGGTGCGCTGCCTGGGTGAACTGGTCCGGGAAGATGGTCTCAAAATCCGAGGCGTTCCCACATCCACAAGAACGGCCGAGCTTGCACGTGAGGTCGGTATCGAGGTCATTAGTCTGGATGAGGCGCGCTGGATCGATGTTACGATCGACGGAGCAGATGAATTTGATGGCAATCTCAACCTGATCAAAGGTGGTGGCGGGGCGCTCTTACAAGAAAAGATCGTTGCCACGGCCTCGGATCAAATGGTGGTTATTGCGGACGCCGGCAAAGAAGTCGAAAAGCTGGGTGCGTTTCCATTGCCAGTTGAAGTCATCCCGTTTGGCTGGCAAACAACCAAGTCATTGATCGAAGAGTTATTGATCTCGATGGATGTGCTTGGCCGTGATGCAACGCTTCGCATGAATGGCAGTCGTCCGTTTGTAACGGATGAAGGCAATTACATTCTTGACCTGCATCTTGGCCGCATTGGTGACGCACATCAGATGGCTATGGTTCTCAATCAGATGCCGGGTGTGGTTGAAAATGGGCTTTTCATAGATATCTGCGACGTGGTGGTGGTTGGCTTTGGCGATGGCCGGGTCGAAACCCGCGATATCAACGAAGGAACAGTGGCAGCAGAACGTCTTGATTTTGTTGACACGGACAACCTGTTTTCTGATCTGCAGGACTAAGGCGGCATTTTATGGCGTTTGATTACGACCTCTTTGTCATCGGTGGTGGATCTGGTGGCGTACGTGCAGCACGCGTGGCCGGGCAAGGTGGCGCGAAAGTGGCTTTGGCAGAAGAAGACCGTTATGGCGGAACCTGTGTCATTCGCGGCTGCGTGCCCAAAAAGCTCATGGTCTTTGCCTCTGAATTTGCTCAAGCACCCGCTGAAGCGCAGGCCTATGGGTGGGACATGTCGCTGCGCGAGTTTGACTGGACCGCGTTTTCAGGACGGCTCAACGAAGAACTGGATAGGCTGGAAGGTATCTACAGGAGCTTGCTTAAAGGGTCGAACGTGGACAGCTTTGATGCACGGGCTCGGATCAAGGATGCTCATACGGTGGAACTTGCAACCGGCGACACTTTCTCAGCCAAGCACATTTTGATTGCTACCGGCGGGCATCCGGTGCGGCCCGACTTGCCGAATGCAGAGCTGGGCATGGTGTCAGACGACCTTTTTCATATGAAGTCCCTGCCAAAATCCATTCTGATCGTCGGTGGTGGATATATTGCCTGTGAGTTTGCCTGCATTCTGAACGGGCTTGGCGTTGAGGTGACACAATACTATCGCGGCGCACAAGTTCTGCGGGGCTTTGACGATGAAGCGCGCGGCCTGATTGCGGATTCTATGAGCGAGAAAGGCATCAACCTGCATCTCGGGACCAACATTCTGGAAATGTCCAAGGCTCAGGGCAATGCCGTGCGGGTGAAATCCACAAATGGGATCGAACGTGATTTTGACGCCGTCCTTTTTGCCACGGGACGAGATCCCAACTCGGCAGATATGGGTTTGGAAGACGTAGGCGTGAGGCTAGGGCGTCGCGGAGAGATTGTGGTGGATGAATATAGCCAGACCACAGTACCATCCATCTATGCGATAGGCGACGTGACGAACCGTGTTAACCTCACGCCAGTAGCTATTCGAGAAGGCATGGCGTTTGTAGAAACCGTGTTCAACGGCAAACCAACGCCTGTGGATCATGACTTGATCCCATCCGCCGTGTTCACTCAACCCGAGTTCGGGTCAATTGGTCTCAGCGAAGAAGCAGCGCGTGATCAAGAGCCAATTGATGTCTATTGCACCTCGTTCCGCCCCATGCGCACAGCATTTGCCGGACAACCTGATCGCGTTTTGATGAAACTCGTCGTGTCCAAGGCGACAAATAAGGTGTTAGGCTGCCATATCGTCGCACCGGGCGCGGGCGAGATGATCCAGATGGCAGGCATAGCTGTCAAAATGGGTGCGACAAAGGAAGATTTTGACCGGACAGTGGCCGTACACCCCACAATGTCCGAAGAACTGGTAACAATGCGCGAACCAATGAGAAGTGCTTGAATTTTTGCCTGTCCTGCACAGGTTATGACACAGGAACGCGCGTTTTGCGTGCAATGGAAGGAAAGAGATTTAATGGCTGGACAATCTGGCGGCCCTTGGGGCGGCGGAGGCGGCAACCGGGGCGGCGATGACGATGACCGCGGCAACCGTGGAAACAACGGACGCAG
>JBCAZO010000323.1:0-3749 GCA_038532975.1 Pseudomonadota bacterium | reverse complement strand
CAACCTTGAAATTGTATCAGCCCGGTAGAAGTCAGCGGTTTCTGCGATCACAGGTTGAGGCATCGTTTTGATCAAGTCGAACAAGAGTGGAACATGGCTATCCTGATAGCACCAATAGACTATGCTAGACCAGTGAAACGCAAAATATAGTGTTAGTTATCCACCAGGTCGTTTTGTATCGTTAAACCCCTGTATCTGCCTTACACCCCTAGAGGGGTCGAAGCTAGTCCACCATGCGCTAAGCATGCTTGCATGCAATGCGCAATGTAGGAACCTAAGTGCCTGTTCTTCGGAGCCGCTATCGTTGATGCCGTCTTGGAGACGTTCAAGGTTCTGCGTCAAGGATGCTTAGCACCGCCGTAGGCGGCTTGTCCTTGATGCATGGTTCTTGAATGGCTCAGGCATCAACTCAGCGATGCGGTGTCCAAGTG
This sequence comes from Pseudomonadota bacterium, assembly GCA_038532975.1. Taxonomy (GTDB): domain Bacteria; phylum Pseudomonadota; class Alphaproteobacteria; order Rhodobacterales; family Rhodobacteraceae; genus Roseovarius. The sequence goes on along the minus strand of JBCAZO010000323.1, from coordinate 3,318 downwards.
CTTGGCACGATCCGTCCTGTTCTTTGGTGAGATGGAAGCGAATGAGACGGCGTGACCGCGTAGCGGTCTTATAGCCGTCAGAGTATCCGCCTTTGGCGGATTCATTTTGCAAGCCGTAGGCGAGCCTTAGAGTTAAATAGAGTTATCAGAGAGTTACAAGAAAATGATGGGCTCGTAAAACTCTGATAAAAAATAGAAAAACAGCCTGGTTTGTCATATTGGGTGGGTGAAATGACGAAAGAACGTGTGTGAAGTGACGAATTCTGGTGTGTGAAGTGACGAAAGGTATCGGCAGATATCCACAGAGAGAAACGGTGTGTGAAGTGACGAAACTTGACCTTCGGTGTGTGAAGTGACGATATTCAACTATGGAGGGTGAAATGACGAAACGATTCTGGATTGTAGGTGGGTAAAATGACGAATGCACCCCTACCCTCTTCACGCTCACCGCTGCTGCCGGATCGGCACCCGCAGCGCGATCTTTTCGTCTGCGATATCGTGGATGCTGTGCCAAAGGGCGACATGGCGTCGATGGAGAACCCCGTTTTCACCCTCTCAACCAAGCCAGACATGCGCGGCCGCCGCTTCGAGCGCGGGGAAAACTGGATTGAAGTCAATCCTTCAAGGCACGGCTTGGCGACGGTTCATGATCGTGACGTGCTGATCTACTGCATCAGCCAATGCATGGCTGCTGTTAATGAAGGTCGGCAGGTTCACCGAAAGATGCGTTTCAAAGCTCATGACCTTCTCGTAGCCACCAACCGGCAAACATCAGGACGTGGATACGAGCTCTTGAAAGATGCGCTGCGACGCCTGCAAGGAACGCAGATTGAAACCAATCTGCGCCAGGGCGGCAAAGAGTATTTCAAGGTCTTTAGCTTGATCGACTCGGCCGAGATCGTTCGTGAGACCCGTGACGGTCGGATGCTTGATGTGGAAATCGAATTGTCAGAGTGGGTGTTCGACGCCATTGAGAACGAAAACGTCCTAACTCTTAACCGGCAATATTTCATGCTGCGCAAACCATTAGAGCGGCGGCTTTATGAGATTGCCAGAAAGCACTGCAATGATCAGTCTCAGTGGAAATGTGGCCTTGATCTGCTGCGACGGAAATGCGGCTCAGGCTCAACCTTGAAAGAGTTTCGTCGCTTGCTCGGGAAAATCATCGAAGATGACCAAGAGCATGACCATCTGCCCGATTACAGCTACGCGATTGATGGACGCAACGCTGTCGTAAGGCCGAAAAAGGAAACCCGGCAAGCCGCCCTGCCCTTGCCACTCACAAGCTTGCGCCTTGATCCTGACATTGGTGAAGAAGCCCGCCGTCTCGCGCCTGGTTGGGATATCAGCGCATTGCAAGTCGACTGGCGGTCCTGGGTGATTGAGAAGGGCATAGCTGTCAAAAACGCAGACAAGCACTTCCTCGCCTTCTGTAAGAGAAAAGGCCCATACCCACGCTGAACACTTTCTATGTTTGGATCATCAATGTCCCACAAAATACTGATTGTCGACGATGATCGGCTTTTCTTGGCTCCGCTAGTGCAGGATATGTCCGACCTCGGTCATGAGATAGAACGAGCACACAGCGTAGATGACGGCTTAGAAAAGCTACGCTCAAACGAGTATGATGCTCTGATCGTCGACAACATGATGCGACCTGGTCCATTTGACGATATGGCTACGATGGGAGGAAAGCGTACCGGCATATTCTTCGTGCAATATGTGCGCTTGCACTTTCCCGACCTTCCAATAGTCCTCTTTTCGGTCGCGTCACCGTCAGAATATGATCACCTCTTCCTCATGAGGAATGGCATCAAGTTTGCACAGAAGCAGACTTCCGATGCCCGGTCTCTTTTGGACCTAGTTGAAAAAACAATGGGGTTCGAGCCCCTCAAACTTTCCGACGCACTGGAGCTGAAGCCGGGTATGTTCGGTTTGAAGGTTGATATCAGGAAATTTTTTGCTTTCTGGACGCAAAAGCGGGGCAAGGGCTAATTTGCATGCAAGCATGCTTGGCGCGTTTGTGGAAAACATTTAAGCATGCATGGCGGAAACGCGTGATGCGTGCTAGCATGAACAAAAATAACGATTTGGCAGATCGGAGCAGCACATGACTTACATCATTGGGATGGTGTCCCAGAAAGGCGGCGTGGGTAAATCCACCCTCGCCCGCATGATGGCCCGCGAGTTCGTCGCCGGGGGCTTAACCACCAAGATCGCAGACCTCGATACACAACAGCAAACCTGTACCTATTGGGCCGGACGGCGCGCGGAACATGCCGTCTCCCCTGAAATCCAGGTGCAGAGCTTCGCGTCAGTGAAAACAGCGCTAGGCGAAGCACCGCGCTTTGATGCGCTGATCCTGGACGGCAAGCCCAATGCGTCGGAACAAACAACCGAGATCGCCAAGGCCTCTGATCTTGTTGTGATACCGACCGGCCAGACCGTTGACGATCTGCATCCTGGCGTCGTCCTTGCGCACGCGCTGCGCAAGAAAGGTATCGCGCAAGACAAGATCGCTTTTGCCATGTTCAAGACGACCGGCAGCGAGCGAGAGAACGCGGCGGCTCGGCAATACCTAACTGAGGCCGGATATACCGTGCTTGAAGGTGAAGTTTCGGTCTCAACAGCCTATGGGTCGGCTTCCGATATCGGCAAGGCTATCACCGAGACCTCTTTCAAGTCGTTGAATGAGCGGGCATCAAAGCTCGCGCAAAGCGTCATCGACGTGATGGCCGAAATCAGAGAAAGGCAGGTGGCGTGATGGCAACGAATATCGCAAAGCTGAAAAGCGGGAAGGGCGCGCCGCCACCGGCTGATGAAACGCCCGATGTGATTGCAGAAGACAAGCGCACCGAGAAAGAGGCGCTGCGGCCGCTGCAAGTACGCATCCCGGTATCAACATTCGAAGAGTTCTCCGAGCGGGCAGGGCGCGAGTTTGGCTTTAGCCACGGCGCAAAGAAGCAGCTATTCTTGAAAATGTGGGAAGCATACAAAGCGCAAAGCATGTAAGCATCCTTGCATGCAATTAGAATGAGAGAAATTATGTTAGAGGTATTGCTGCCGTTACTATCTTTAATTCCAATCGCGGCTTTACTCTATTCCTTCTACGTTTTCCTAAGGCGGCGCTTTTCACCATCCTTTAGCAAGATCACTGTCTTGCTCATAACGTTGCTTCCCCTATTCCTATCGATCTGGGGGTTCTTAACCCCAAGAATTACATCGGGACCGCCTTCCAAACTCGAAGTCAATGTAGATGCGTTAACAACTGTCGTGGAGATTCAGTATCGACTTCGCTGCATAGAAGTCGTCCCTGGG
>JBCAZO010000322.1:0-3753 GCA_038532975.1 Pseudomonadota bacterium | reverse complement strand
AATCCGCCCCGCCGCCGGTTAGCTCCACCAAATGGTCCACAAGACTGCCTTTTACATCCTTGGGGTTCACGAAATCTGTCATGCCAAACCGCGTGGCCATCTCGACCTTGGCGGGGTTGAGGTCAACGCCCACAATCTGATCCGCCCCGGCAAGGCGCAGTCCCTGGATCACATTAAGACCGATACCACCAAGGCCAAACACCACGCCGCGCGAGCCGATTTCGACCTTGGCAGTGTTCATCACTGCGCCAATGCCTGTGGTGACGCCGCATCCAATATAGCAAATCTTGTCAAAGGGCGCGTCCTTACGCACCTTGGCCAGCGCAATTTCGGGCAGAACTGTGTGGTTCGAGAAGGTCGAGCAACCCATGTAATGCAGGATCGGCGTGCCATCGAGCATCGAGAACCGCGAGGTGCCATCAGGCATCACGCCCTGACCTTGGGTCGAGCGGATCGCCTGGCAGAGGTTGGTCTTGGGGTTGAGACAGTACTCGCATTCCCGACATTCCGGTGTGTAAAGCGGGATCACGTGGTCCCCGACTTCCAGCGAGGTCACGCCAGGGCCCACCTCAACCACAACACCTGCGCCTTCGTGCCCCAAAATGGCGGGAAAGGCGCCTTCCGGGTCAGCACCCGATAGGGTGAAGTCATCGGTATGGCAAAGCCCCGTCGCCTTGATCTCGACAAGCACTTCTCCGGCCTTCGGGCCATCGAGGTTCACTTCCATGATTTCCATCGGTTTACCGGCTTCAAGAGCCACGGCGGCGGTGGTGCGCATCTTACTGTCCTCCCAGAGTCTTTTGCCGACTTTGGGCGAAACCGCGCATCATTTCAATAGACTGGGCACATTGGGGTTGTGGCAGGGCGCATTTGGCACAAGACTGTGGTCAACTAAAGAAGGACAGTTACATGCGCATGTCATTGATTTTGGCGTCAGGATTGAGTTTGGCCCTGGCAGGCTGCGGCCCAGCCGAAGTGGACGCGGATGCTCCTCCACGACTTGAAGAGGCCGGACCAGACGAATGCGGCGTAGCTGAAAACGCAGTCCTTGTGGGCGAACCCGTCAGTGCCTTGAACGAAGCCGCATGGCCTAACCCGGTGCGCATCATTCCACCGGGTGGAATTGTAACAACCGAGTACAATCCAAAACGGTTAAACGTCGATCTCAACAGTCGAAACGAGATTGTGCGCTTTTGGTGCGGGTGAGCCATCCGCCCACCCTCTCCAAACTCATTCAGGCTGCGTCAGCTAAAGCCTCAATCTCTGCCTCAACGCGCGCAAAGCTTGCATCGGCATCGACGGACATCTGATCTGCGGCAACAATCACCACATCGGTGATCCCAACAAACCCGAGAACATGTCGGATGTAGGGTGTCGCGAAATCAATCTCTGATCCGGTTTTGGTACCACCTGAGGCCACCGCAACAATCGCTCGTTTCCCGTCTAACAATCCCTTTGGTCCATTTTCTGTATAGCGGAAGGTCAGCCCGGCCCGTGCAATCAGATCAATCCAAGCTTTCATAGCTGCAGGCACACCGAAATTGTAGATCGGCAAACCGATGATCAATGTATCGGCCGCTTGAAGCTCTTCCACAAGGCTATTTGAAAGCTCCAGCGTTTTCCTTTGGGCCTCTGTGCGAACATCAACAGGCGTAAAGTTGGCATTCACCCAATCTTCAGTGATTTGGGGCAGTGGCGCAGCGGCCAGATCGCGGGTGATCACTTTGGCTTCGGGGTTTTGTGCCACAAGGCGCGCCGATAAATCCCGCGTCACAGAACCTTCGGTCCGAGCAGAAGCGTTTATGTGCAGAATAGTATGTGTCATGGGTCAGATCCTCTGAAATCTTTCAACATGTGGTTCCAAGTGCTGGAATAGAATTTGACTTGTGCTTTTAAAAACGCAACTATCGTAATTAAACATTGTTTGTTGAAAATCGCACATTACTGGGAGCATCCAAAACATGGACAGTTGGGATGAGGTGCGCACCGCCTATCATGTTGCCCGTGTCGGCACCGTGAGTGGAGCAGCGGACGTTCTTGGCGTGCATCATGCGACCGTGATCCGTCACATCGACGCACTCGAAGATCGGCTTGGCGTAAAGTTGTTTCAGCGCCATGCACGGGGTTACACAACCACCGAGGCAGGCGAGGATCTTTTGCGCGTTGCCCAGGCCACTGATGATCAATTCAGCCAGTTATCTGGCAGGATCAAAGGACGAGGTCATGACGTTTCTGGAGAACTGGTTGTGACATCTCTCGGCGGCCTCAGCCACCTTTTGGTCCCGGTCCTCAGTGATTTCCAAAAAGAATACCCCGGCATCATTGTGCGGTTTTTGACAGGTGAACGACTCTTCCGGTTGGAGTACGGCGAGGCACATGTTGCGATCCGCGCAGGCCGCGCGCCGGATCAGCCAGACAATGTCGTGCAGCCTTTTTTCCAACAGAAGTATACGCTCTATGCGAGCCAAAGTTACATTGACCGATACGGCCTTCCAAAATCTGAAGCCGAGTTTAATCAGCACAGTTTCGTCAGCGCCGATGACCCAAAGAACCGCGCCCCGTTCAACCAATGGCTCCGCGACACTACACCTGAAGATCGCATCGTCTTTCGCAGTCAGGACGTACACGCCCAACGCCGGGCCATTGCCGCAGGCGCTGGGATCGGGTTTATCCCCTGCGTTCTGGCGCAAGAGATCGGCGGCTTAACTGAGGTGCTTCCGCCACGTGACGAGTGGACAGCACCTTTGTGGCTGGTCACGCATATGGATCTGCATCGGACAACCAAGGTTCAGGCATTTCTCAGCTTCCTCAAAGACCGCGCGAAATCCTGGGACACACTATGAACGAAGCCCGGCGCGGCCATGCCGCCATGCTTGCCTTTTCGGCGTTGATTGCCGGGTCCTTCGCGCTTGGCTCGATGGCAGCTCCACATATTGCACCCACGGCCCTAAATGCGGTGCGCTTTATCGTGGCTGGTGTTTTGGTCGGCGCAGTAGCGTGGATGACAGTCGGCATACCTCGTAGCGCTTTTACAGCACCCTGGCGGTATTTGCTGCTTGGCGGGTCCATGGGACTTTACTTTGTCATGATGTTCGAGGGGCTGAAAACCGCGCCGCCCGTAAGTGCATCAGCCGTCTTTACTCTCACTCCGATCATGTCCGGTTTCTTTGGTTATCTTCTGCTACGCCAGCGCATGACACATCGAATGGCCACGGCATTGGCCGTTGGCGCAGCAGGCGCACTTTGGGTAATCTTCCGCGCCGATCTGGATGCCCTTTTGCGGCTTGAGGTCGGGCGTGGTGAAATCATCTTTTTCTTTGGTTGCATTGCACATGCGCTCTATACGCCCATGGTTCGCAAGCTCAATCGAGGCGAACACCCGATTGTCTTTTCCTTCGGTGCGGTCATCGGTGCGGCACTTTTGCTGCTAATCACTGGTTGGCGCGACATGGTCTCAACCAATTGGAACGCGCTTCCGGCAATTGTCTGGATCACCATTTTCTATACGGCGATCATTGCCACTGCGGTTACGTTTGTACTTTTGCAATTCGCCTCCCTTCGCCTGCCCAGCGCCAAGGTGATGGCCTATACATATCTCACCCCGACATGGGTCATCGCTTGGCAAGCGGGCCTGGGGCATGGTCTGCCACCTGTTTTGATACTCGGAGGTATCGCGCTCACCATCGTGGCGCTGTTGTTGTTGCTGAAAGACGAACCAAGCGCTGGTTAGAGAAATCCATTCTCTTGCAGTTG
>JBCAZO010000321.1:0-3763 GCA_038532975.1 Pseudomonadota bacterium | reverse complement strand
GGCCGCGCGCACGCTTGTCATCGGGTCGCTGTCGAAAAGCCATGCCATGACCGGAAGCCGCATCGGCTGGATCATTGGCCCGGAAGAGGCGATCTACCACATCGGCAATCTGGCGACACACACAACCTATGGCGTGGCCGGGTTTGTGCAGGAAGCGGCCTATTTCGCGCTGGATCAGGGCGAGGCGTTCGAGGCCCGGATTGCCGAGCCGTTCCGGCGGCGGCGGGATCTGGTGTTGGAACAGGTGGCTGGGCAGAATGTTGTGCGCGCAGTTCCGGCGCAAGGCGCGATGTATGTGATGCTCGATCTCCGCGCCACGGGTCTGTCAGGTGAGGATTTCGCCAGGCAGCTGCTGGATCAGCACCACGTGGCCGTGATGCCAGGGGAGAGCTTCGGGCAAGCGGCGGCAGGCCATGTGCGCGTGGCTCTGACCGTGGCCGATGAACGGCTGGAAGACGCCATCGCGAAACTGATTGATATGGCACGAGATCTGGCCGAAGCGGCGTGACCCGAAATGCCTGAGCAGTTTTCCGACAGACTGCGACAGCCTGTCGCCTGCCCCGCGTCGGACAGCAGCTTATTTCCAAACATATGCAAGCGGGAGAGAGAGCATGTTCAAAGGTCTGACAACATCCATCGCAATTATCATTGGCGGCATGGTTGGCCTGCCGGTGGCGATACTGGCGGCATTCTGAGACAAGAGCGATCACATAAAGAAGGGCAGCTAAACAGCTGCCCTTCTTAATTTTCTACGGTTTCAACTTAGCTTTGCTTTTTCCGCATGCGCATCGCGCCAAGGCCACCCAATCCTGCCAAAAGCAGAACAGCTGACGCTGGAAGCGGTACCGGCGCGATGTTGGACACAGAGCTGAACCCGTCAACTACAGTGACAAATCCGCTTGACCCAGAGGCACCATTGCTCAGAAACGCCGTTGCAACCACACCCCGGTCGAAAAAGTTATCGCCGTTGTTTTGACCCAAGCCCGTGATCTCCGCTGAGAAGCGCAGAACATTGCCCGGATCAAACACATTGTTGAATGCGTTGATTGTCAACAGGTTGAACAAAGAGTTGTCATTGTCATTTGCATCCGGTCCGTCAGAGAATGCGAATGAAAAGTTCGACGATGCGGAGGCACCTTCTGGTGTCAGGCCAATAAAGCCAAACGATCCGTTGTCACCCGCCGCGTTGGACTCGCCGCTGCCTGCTGTCAGATCAATGACAATCTGATCAAGACAGGCAACACCGGACCCACATTGCGCCGAAGCGGAACCGTCCGTAATGTCACCAAAGCTGATTGTGAAATCAATCACCCCCGGATTGCCCCCCTGACCTTCGGCCAGAATGGACACTGTAGACGCCGCCGCCATTGACACCGCTCCAACGAGCATGCCCCCTGCGACAGCAAGTGTTTTTAGAAAACTCACGTTGAGATCCCCATACTAAAAGAAACAATACGCACCATGCGCATCACTCTTGAACGTGACTGCCCCGATATCTTTGCGAAAAGTCCCCAAATAATCAGTGCCACCCACGTCTTTATATTTGCAAACCCTGCACAAATTCTCAAGCCAATTATCTTTTTACGGGTCGCGTTTTGACCTTAAAATACAGTGATATCGCTAACAATCAGGCTTTTACAGTCATCAAACGAATTGATGGCCTGACTTGTAGATTTTGCACCAAAGTGTAGGCGGCGAAAGATATCTAAAAATCTCGCATGGATGGTGCATTTGCGACAAAAGTCGTTTTCAGGCTAGCCTGACCTTGGAAAGGGCGCATGATATGTGCGCAAAGGGAGGAGCTGGCGATGATGCCACGCTGTAAGATTGCTTTGGTGATCCGCACCATCGGGGCCGGGCGCGGGCGCGCGGCGCGGGGGCGTCCGGGCGGGGTTTGATCTGATCAAACCCTTTCCCGATTCCCTATACCAAGGACTCTTTACATGAACGAACAAACCCCTCGCCGCTCTGGTGGACGTGCCGCGCGCCGTGCCAGCCGTGCGGCACCCCTGACCGAAGATCTGCGCCCCATTCGCGCAGGTCTGGAGGGCGGCACGTATAAGCCGCTCACCGACGCGCAAATCCAGCGCATTCACGAAACGGCGCTCGATGCGCTGGAACAGGTCGGGCTGGCCGATGCGCCCGAAAGCGGTGTGGCCTACCTGACCGGTGCCGGGGCCGTACAGGGCGAGGATGGCCGCATCCGGTTTCCGCGCGCTTTGGTCGAGGACATGATCGCCAAGGCCAACCGCTCGATCACACTCCATAGCCGCGATGGGCAAAACGATCTGGTGTTGAGCGGCACGCGGGTGCATTACGGCACCGCAGGCGCGGCGGTGCATATGGTCGATGTGACCGGCAATGAATACCGTGAGAGCCTGTTGCAGGACCTGCATGATGCCGCGCGGATCGTGGACGTGCTGGACAATGTGCATTTCTGCCAGCGTCCGATGGTGGCGCGGGACATCACCGACAATATGGAGATGGACCTCAACACGGTCTATGCCTGTTCGTCCGGCACGAAGAAACATATTGGCACGTCCTTTACCGAACCGCATCACGTGCCCCCTGCGCTGGAAATGCTCTATATGATCGCAGGTGGCGAGGACAAGTTTCGCGAGCGGCCTTTCATGAGCAATTCCAACTGCTTCGTTGTGCCGCCGATGAAGTTTGCCACCGAGTCCTGTCAGGTGATGGAGGAATGCATCAAGGGCGGCATGCCGGTGCTTTTGCTTTCCGCCGGTATGGCCGGGGCGACGGCGCCGTCTACCGTGGCAGGTGCGATTGTGCAGGCAACGGCGGAATGTCTGGGCGGGCTGGTCTATGTGAATGCGGTCAAAGAGGGTCATCCAGCGATCTTTGGCACCTGGCCCTTTGGCCTCGACCTGCGCACCGGAGCGATGTCCATCGGTTCAGGCGAACAGGCTTTGCTCACTGCAGGCTGTGCGCAGATGCACCAGTTTTACGGCGTGCCCGGCGGGGCGGCGGCGGGGGCGTCGGACAGCAAGATGCCCGACATGCAGGCCGGCTGGGAGCAGATGTGCTCCAACGTGATGGCCGGTCTTTCGGGGCTGAACATGGTTTATGAGGCGGCGGGGATGCATGCCTCTTTGCTGGGCTTCTGTCATGAAAGCCTGATCCTTGCCGATGATCTTATTGGTCAGGCTTTGCGCTGTGTGCGCGGGATCGAGGTGGATGACGAAACGCTGGCCTTGGATCAGATTAAACAGGTCTGCATGGGTGGACCGGGGCATTACCTTGGCACCGATCAGACGCTGGGCCGGATGCAGCGCGACCACGTCTATCCCACCTTCGGCGACCGCACCTCGCCCAAGGAGTGGGCGGAGAATGGCAAACCCGATCTGATCAAGAAGGCCGTGGCGCGCAAGGAGGCCATTCTGGCCGAGCGGTCCGCGGCGCGGTTTGATCCGGCATTGGATGCGGCCATTCGGGCGAAGTTCAACATTCATCTGTCGGCGTAAAGTGCTGATGTCCCGGCCTCTTTAAAAGAGTCCGGGGCGTTTTCTTTTCAAGAAAACGGGCGACAGGCGTGGAATAGTTTTGTAAAACGCCAGGATGGTTTCTTGGAAGAACCCATTTGTGGTTGGTGATGCGTTTAAGAAATTCGGTCATGTGAAGTGCGGTTTTAAGGGCATGAAAGTCTGCTATACGGACTTCGCTACCTTTCGAACTTTGATCACATATGCCTGCTTCTAGAGGATCTCCCTTTAGCGAAACTGGAACCTAGCACTGTGCTAGGTTC
>JBCAZO010000320.1:0-3772 GCA_038532975.1 Pseudomonadota bacterium | reverse complement strand
CACGGCTGCACGTACCAATCGCCACAGGTTTTTGCCGCACTAGTGGAAAAAGTATGCGCAGGTCAGATCAAGCCACTGATATCAAAAACATATCCGCTCAAGGACATCCGAGACGCACAAGAAGAGTTCATGTTGAAACGCCATCCTGGAAAGCTGGTTCTCATACCGGGCAAAGCTAGCGATGGCGCATGAAAGGGAGGGACATACATGGCTGATATCACATTGCTTGATGGCTCAATTGGACAAGAGCTGGTGAAGCGATCCGGGGATCGCGCAACGCCGCTTTGGTCGACACAAGTGATGATCGATCACCCCAAGCTGGTCGGCGAAGTGCATCTGGACTATTTCGAGGCGGGGGCGACGGTTGCTACGACAAACACATATGCAGTTCTTCGCGACCGGCTGAAACGCGTGAACCTTGAGGACAAAACCGAATTGCTAACCGACACCGCAGTTCGCGCGGCGCGCAAAGCGCGGGCTGCTTCGGGCGGCGTTGGGCGTGTGGCCGGGTCCCTCGGTCCGCTCATCGCATCCTACCGCCCGGACATCTTTCCAGCCTTTGAGGAAGCGGTTGCGATGTATGCCGAACCGGTTGCACAGATGAAGGGTCACGTGGACCTCTTTCTGATTGAGACGGCGTCCTCAGTGGATCATGCCAAAGCCGCTCTGGCGGCCTCATCCAGACAGGGAGTGCCGGTCTGGCTTGCCGTGTCAGTCGACGATTTTGACGGCACGCGCTTGCGGTCCGGTGAAAGCGTCTCTGATCTGGCGGATGTCGTAGCGCATTACGCACCTGAGGCAGTTTTGGTGAACTGCTCAAGACCGGAAGCAATGGCACCTGCGCTGGAACTCATCAAGGCATTTGGTATGCCCTTCGGGGCCTATGCCAATGGCTTCAGCAAAATCAGCGATGGGTTCCTGTCGGAATTCCCAACGGTGGACGCCCTGGAACAGCGAACTGATCTGGGTCCCGACGCTTACGCCAGATTTGCGATGGATTGGGTCGGACAAGGCGCCAGCATTGTTGGAGGATGCTGTGAAGTCGGGCCGGCTCATATCGCCGAAATTGCCCGGCAGCTGGCATCAGCCGGACACCGGATTGTCTAAGCCATGAACGCCCGTGCACAAACCCGGCCCAACCGCCAAGACGATGCTGCAGGTCGAACCAAACTGCAGTTTGACATCGTGCTGTCCGACGGGTTTGTCCTGACGGAGTACGCCGCGGTCACGGATGCTTTGCGCGTTACGAACCGCATCATTGCACAACCGCGGTTTTCCTGGACCTGCCGGTCGGCCCATGGTGGGTCAGTGTCCAGCCTGAGCGGTGCCAGCGTTGAAACAGCCCGCTTCGCTCAAAAACCGGAAAGCGACTATTTGTTTGTCCTGGGCAACAGTGATCAGGACAGCCCGAACCTGTCCCTCGCCCCTGTGATAGACCGCTACACCAACCGCAACATTCAGGTGTTCCTGCTCTCAGAAGCGGCCAGCCGCTACATCAAAGAGCGTGGCCCGAAGTCTGCGCACCTGACGACGCATTGGGAAAACTCGGCAGTACTGAAAGAACGTGCCGGATTGTTTGACGCCGACAACGCGCTGGCCAGCGAGGACGGTCAGGTGGTGACATGCGCCGGAATGGGCGCGACACTCGATGTGGTTCTGTCCGTGATCGGGCGGCATGTGTCCTCGGCCGTGCTCATGACCGTGGCCAATGTGTTCCTGCATGAGCGCATCCGCGATTTCGGCACGCGACAGCCATTCGGCGGGACGGCTGGTACCGCTACGGGCGATCAGGTCCTCGACCGGGCTATTGAAATTATGCAGGACAATATCGAGGAACCGCTGTCCGTGACAGAGATTACGACGGTCCTTGGCCTGTCCAGCAGATCACTTGAACGGCGGTTCCAGTCGCGGCTTGGAACGACGCCAAACACCTATTATCGCGAGATGCGTCTCGCGCGCGCCAACAACCTGCTTCTGAACACGGCCATGTCAGTGCGTGAGATTGGTCTGGCCTGCGGATTTTCTGGTGGATTTTCGGTGCTTTACAAAAGTTTCTTTGGCATGACGCCGCTTCAGATGCGGCGCAGTCGGCAGTCTTTGCAATCGCGCGAAAAAGATTGATTTGCGCCACATCCTGACGGATTTCAGCTATGCCTGAAAACGCCCACATGGCATCGTCTGCGACGGTGCGAATCCCAACCCGGAGACAATGAGAATGAGCGCAGTTCCACAACAAGCCCGTGTCGTGATCATCGGCGGTGGCGTGATCGGATGTTCGGTGGCCTATCACCTGACAAAACTGGGTTGGAAAGACGTGATCTTGCTGGAACGCAAGCAGTTGACCTGTGGCACCACATGGCACGCGGCAGGGCTCATCGCACAACTGCGCGCCACGGCGAACATGACTAAGCTCGCCAAGTACAGCCAGGAGCTTTACGGCAATCTTGAATCCGAGACCGGCGTTGCCACGGGGTTCAAGCGCTGCGGGTCAATTACCGTGGCCCTGACCGATGAGCGCCGCGAAGAGATCTACCGCCAGGCCGGAATGGCCCGCGCCTTTGGCGTGGATGTCGAAGAGATCAGCGCCGCCGAGGTGAAGGCGAAATACGAACATCTCAATGTCGATGACGTGACAGGCGCGGTTTATCTGGACAAAGACGGTCAGGGCGATCCAGCCAACATCGCACTGGCGCTAGCCAAGGGCGCGCGTCAGGGCGGGGCACTGGTCAAGGAACGCATCTGCGTGACCGGCATTGCCAAGGATGGCCGCCGTGTGACCAGCGTGGACTGGGTCAGCGACGATGGCAAGGAACAGGGCCATATCAAAGCCGATATGATCGTGAACTGTGCAGGCATGTGGGGGCATGAGGTTGGCCGCATGGCGGGCGTGAACGTGCCGCTGCACGCCTGCGAGCATTTCTACATCGTGACCGAGGCCATCCCGGGTCTTAGTCAATTGCCGGTGCTGCGTGTGCCTGATGAATGCGCTTATTACAAGGAAGATGCGGGAAAGATGCTCTTGGGCGCGTTTGAACCAAACGCCAAACCCTGGGGTATGGAGGGCATCCCGAAAAGCTTTGAGTTTGACCAACTGCCTGAGGACTTCGACCATTTCGAGCCGATCCTGGAGGCCGCGGTTGAACGTATGCCGATGCTGGCCGAGGCAGGCATTCACACCTTCTTCAACGGCCCCGAAAGCTTTACGCCTGACGATGCCTATCACCTTGGTTTGGCTCCTGAGATGGACAATGTCTGGGTCGCAGCAGGCTTTAACTCGATTGGCATCCAATCTGCTGGTGGGGCCGGCATGGCACTTTCGCAATGGATGGATGCAGGGGAAAAGCCCTTTGATCTGGGCGACGTCGACATCAGCCGCATGCAGCCTTTCCAAGGCAACAAGCACTATCTCTTTGAACGCTCAAAAGAGACATTGGGCCTGCTCTATGCCGACCACTTCCCCTACCGCCAGAAAGCCACCGCGCGTGGTGTGCGGCGCACACCGTTTCATCACCATCTGCTTGAACGCGGCGCAGTGATGGGCGAGTTGGCAGGGTGGGAGCGTGCCAACTGGTTTGCGCGGGAAAATCAGGACGCGGAATACCAATACAGCTGGAGCCGCCAAAACTTCTTCGACAACGTCCGCGAAGAACATATGGCCGTGCGCCAGAATGTAGGCCTCTATGACATGTCGTCCTTTGGCAAAATCCGTGTAGAAGGTCCGGATGCCGAAGCGTTCATGAACTATGTCGGCGGTGGGGACTATTCGGTGGCG
>JBCAZO010000319.1:0-3776 GCA_038532975.1 Pseudomonadota bacterium | reverse complement strand
GGCACTGGAGCATTGGCTCGGGGGACTGACCGACTTCTGGCACATCTGGCTGGGTGTGGTCCTGTTGCTCATCGTGCTTTTCGCACGCGGCGGGTTGATCGGGCTTTTGACCGGCAAGGAGGGCGCACATGTCTGAGCCGGTTTTGGCCACGCACGGACTTTGCAAGCGGTTCGGCGCATTGACCGCCACGGATGACGTGTCGATCAACCTGAAACCTGGCGAAATTCACGCGATTATCGGTCCTAACGGTGCGGGGAAATCCACGTTGATTGCTCAGATTTGCGGTGGCCTGCGCCCGGATGCAGGGCGCGTTGAGCTTTTAGGTCACGATGTCAGCGATCTGAGCACGCAAGCACGCGCACAGGCCGGTTTGGGCCGGACATTTCAAATCTCGGCCCTCGCGATGGAAGACACCGTGCTGGAAAATGCCGTGCTAGGTGCATTGGGCGCAAGCGCGCGTCCATGGCGGTTCTGGCAACCGGTGTTAAAGGACGCCACATTGAAAGAAAGTGCCATGTCCGCGCTGGAGCGGGTTGGCTTGGCCGAGGATGCCGAAAAACGCACAGCGGATCTCAGCCATGGGCAAAGGCGACAATTGGAGGTGGCTGTGGCGCTGACCCTTTCGCCCAAAGCCTTTGTCATGGATGAACCCATGGCCGGGCTGGGAGCAGAAGGGTCCAAACAGATGACGGCGTTCCTCGACACTCTGCGCGGGGAGGCCCCGATCCTTCTTGTCGAACATGACATGGACGCGGTATTTGCCCTTGCCGACCGGATCAGCGTGCTGGTCTATGGCCGTGTGATCTCCAGTGGATCCGTGGAAGACATCCGCCAGAGCGCCGAGGTGCGAGATGCCTATCTGGGGGAAAGCGCGTGAATTTGCTCACAGTTCAAGGACTTAGTGCCAGCTATGGCACGGCACAGGCGCTCTTTGACGTCAATCTGGACGTGGAAAAAGGTGAGGTCGTCGCGCTGATGGGACGCAACGGGATGGGTAAGACCACGACGGTCAAGGCCATCTGTCGGATGATTGGGTCACACGGACAGCTGCAATTTGACGGGCACGATCTGCACGCCTTGCCCAGCCACCGCGCCGCGCGGCTGGGCCTGGGCCTGGTGCCTGAAGGGCGAAGGTGTTTTCGCGATTTGACTGTGCGAGAGAACCTGCTTGCCGCGGCGCAGTCCGGAGACTGGACATTAAAAACAGTGGGGCAGTTGTTTCCACGGCTGGAAGAACGGCATTCACAATACGCTGCGTCATTGTCCGGAGGTGAGCAACAGATGCTGGCATTTGGCCGAGCCCTGATGACGAACCCGCGTCTGTTGATCCTGGACGAAGCGACGGAAGGGTTGGCACCTCTTATCCGGAAAGAGATATGGACTGCGATTGGTCGGCTCAAAGCACAAACCGGGCTTGCAATACTTTTGATCGATAAGTCATTGAAAGAAATTCAAAAAGTTTCAGACCGCGGTGTCATTTTAAACCGCGGCGCCACCGTATGGTCCGGTAAAATGTCCGAGCTGAGCCCGGACATTTCAGAGCGCTATATTGGTGTGTAGGTGGGTTTAAATGCCACCCGCTGCCGGGCCGGTTTGCTTGAACCTCACCACCGGGCCACCGCCACCTCTATAGAGACGCGACCCGCCACGCTGGTTGTTCACCACCTGACGCGGAATGCGGATGACCACCTGCTTTTGTGCGTCGGAAGGTTGCCACGTTCGGTTGGTCAGAACGCAGCCCGCCGGTAGATTGGTGAAACTCTTGGCCGGGGCCACCTCATTCATGAAGAGCAGACCGTGGACAATGCGCTCACGCCCCAGAAAGATCGAGCCAGAATCCAGCACGCGGCGCTCAACCAGCTTTGTCAGAACAGATTGATTCCGGCTTTGCGCCCAGACACCGCACACCAATGTGCGCCCTGAATGATTGCGCACCTCGGCCGCAACACTGATGCCACCACCGCTGGTGTATTCCCCTCCAGAGACAACGTGCGCAGGTCCGAGCTTGGACGTGGCGGCCATGCCGGTTGACGCGACTGACGCAAGTATTGCTGCTGTAGCGATTGATTTAAAATAGATTTTGAACATTTCAGAGACTCACTTTTTACATTGGGTGTCGCAAACCTATGCCCATCACAAGCCACATCAAGACACGTCACGTGCCCCTCTCTGAATTGTGGACGCGTGTGATGTGCCGATCAGCTTGCCTTGGCGAAGGCGTCGACCTCTTCAAGAAGCTCGGGATACCACGTCTCAAGCGTTGACGAAAATTCCTCGCGAATGCGCCCAACCTGGGCAGGCGTCAGATCTTCACGCCATCCCCCTGCCCGCCCTTTGGCGAAAAAGCTCTTCATGCCCGTGGGTTTTTCTCCGAACCCAAGCTTCTCTTCCTGCTTTTTCATGGCCTCAAAGCTTGTCGCCTTGATCGCGTGGGTCATTTTTGGGTGGTCAGGTTTTACACCAAGAAATTGCAGTAACCCACTGAGAACCTTGTCCGGTTTGTCGAGCATGTCTTCGTACCGCACAACATGGCGCGGCAATCCCGGCGCGGTGGTCCATGCTGAGACATGATCATCCCACCGCCCCAGAGCGTCGTAGATTTTATTTTCGGTGCCCATGATTGCGTCCGGGTTGCAAAGCCTGTCGATGGTGTCGTCGTTGGTTGCCGACACATGTCGTGCAAAACTTGGCACAACGTCAAAAGGATTGCGGATAATATAAATCGCGCCTGCCGTGACCTCAGGTGGAATAAGGTGCGTATCGAGGAAAAACACCGGCTTACAGTGCGTTTTGACGAAATGTTTGTTTGGTTTCGATGCCGCGATCAAGCGCAGCACGATCTGGCGGGTCTGGCTCCAGTCTTTTAGCGTCTTCCCTTTGTATTTTCCACCGGCGGCTCGATCAAAAAAGTCTGCGCGCGTATCGCCTGTCGTAAACTGGCGCAAGTTATTGATATCTGGCGCTTTTCCAGGAGGCATAAAGTAATGTGCCAAAAGGCTGCGCATCCAAGTGTTGCCAGACTTGGGATAAGACGCCAGCCAAATTATCCGTCGGAGATCAGTCATTCGATGTAACCGAATTTTTGCATGACTTTACGGTGGTTTTTACGCAACCTCTTTGCAAGGCGCGGTGGTAAATCTGTCTTCCATTGCCCTGACGTGCCTTTAGCGAAAAAGCGCTCCGCTTCACCGGGTTTTTCGATAAACCCGTCTTTATCTTCCTGTTCACGTAGCACATCAAATCTTGAAAATTCCACGGCCTTTTCGACGCGATCAGGCTCGACAGGGACACCAACATGTTCGAGAACTTTTGAAAAGTTTGCGTGCGGATCAGCTTGCAGGTCTTCATAGCGCAACATCAGCATTGGAAAGCGCCGTTCTGCCGCCCAGCCTCTTACATGGTCACTCCAGTTTCCCAAAAACTGCATGACCACTGTATCATCCTGGATGACATGGTCCGGGTTTTCCATGGCATCAATTGCTTGTTCCAGATTGCTGTTGAAATGCCGCGAAAAGGACAGAACCACATCCAAAGGATTGCGGACGATGTAGATCCCGCATCGCGTATATCTTTCGGGTATCAACTCAACACCAAACGCTTTGTCGCAGACATTGTGCGTTTTGACGAAATTCACGTCAGCGTTGTTGCGAATGATGCCCTTCAAAACAGCATCACGGTAATGCAGCACCGAATGAGGATCATTAAAATCTATTTTATCTTTAGACACCATCCTATAGGTCTTCATAATGGCATCGCCCAAGCCAAAATGCCTTAC
>JBCAZO010000318.1:0-3778 GCA_038532975.1 Pseudomonadota bacterium | reverse complement strand
GATTATCCAGCCGCACTTTCCCAGCTTGCAGATGCGCCACCTCTCTTTTGGGCCATGGGTGAGTTGAGCCTGCTGCAGAAGCGGCGGGTGGCGATCGTCGGCGCGCGAAACGCGTCTTCACTGGGTCTACGCATGGCACGCGCCTTGGCCCATGAACTGACTGAGGGTGGATATGTCGTGGTCTCGGGATTGGCCCGCGGCGTTGACACAGCTGCCCATAAGGCCGCGCTTGATGGCGGCACCATCGCGGTTATGGCAGGTGGTGTTGACGTTATCTATCCCGCAGAGAACACGCATCTGGGTCAGGACATCGCCGCGCGGGGGGTGTGCCTGTCAGAGCAGCCCATAGGTCAAACACCGCAGGCGCGGCACTTTCCCACGCGCAACCGCATCATCAGTGGACTAAGCGAAGCAGTCGTCGTGGTTGAGGCCGCAGCCAAGTCCGGCTCTTTGATCACCGCGCGCACGGCGCTTGATCAGGGGCGCGAGGTGCTTGCCGTGCCTGGCCATCCGTTTGATGCCCGCGCCTCGGGGTGTAACATGCTTATCCGTGACGGCGCGCGGCTTGTGCGCAATGGCGCGGACATCGCAGAAGCCCTTCGGGGACAACAAGACCTGCCTCTGAAAGCACAGACAACCGGCGAAAGAAAAGACAAACAGCATAATTCCAACAAAGCCTGCCAACAACCAGACGCTTTGCGCCGTCTGATCCTTGATCACCTCAGCCCCTCGCCATTGGCCGAAGATCAATTGATCCGTGACCTGGCAAGTTCTGCGGCGCAAATGACACCTGCGCTTACCGATCTAGAGATAAGCGGCCGCATCACGCGTCACCCAGGTGGGCTTGTCTCGTTGGCGCATTAGACTGCATGGCGTGGCATTCGGACTAAAATACGCCTCAATTTGCGTCACCAGACCAAGCCAGTGGTTTCTCCGCGACGGTCGCATTGACATTCTGTCTCACCACCCCACATGTTGCGCCGCCAAAGGTCGCTTGCGACTCGCTCGTCTGTTTATAAGGAGTTTCCATGCCAGTTGTTGTCGTTGAATCCCCGGCCAAGGCCAAAACGATCAACAAGTACTTGGGCTCTGACTATACAGTGCTGGCGTCCTACGGACATGTCCGCGACTTGCCTGCCAAGAATGGCTCTGTCGATCCCGATGACGGGTTTGCCATGACATGGGAAGTCGGCAATGACAGCAAAAAACACATCAAGGCGATTGCCGATGCATTGAAGGATGACAATGCGCTCATCCTAGCGACCGACCCCGACCGCGAAGGTGAGGCGATCAGCTGGCATCTCGAAGAGGCTCTACGCAAACGCAAGGTTCTCAAGAAAGACACACCTGTCAGCCGTGTTGTTTTTAACGCCATCACCAAGTCGGCTGTGACCGAAGCGATGGAAAACCCGCGCGAGGTGGATGCACCTTTGGTTGAGGCTTATCTGGCGCGCCGTGCCCTGGACTATCTCGTCGGCTTCAACCTGAGCCCTGTACTCTGGCGCAAACTGCCAGGCGCGCGCAGTGCGGGACGCGTGCAGTCAGTCTGCCTGCGTCTGATTGTCGAGCGCGAAATGGAGATTGAGGCGTTCAACCCTCGTGAATACTGGAGCGTGAAAGCCATCCTGAACACCCCGCGCGGTCAGGAGTTCGAGGCGCGACTGGTCAGCCTTGCCGGCAACAAGCTTGATAAGTACGACCTGGAAAATGCCACACAGGCGGAAATGGCGCAGCAGGCTGTTGAGAGCCGTGATCTCAAAGTCATGTCGGTTGAGGCCAAACCAGCAAACCGCAACCCGTCCGCCCCGTTCATGACCTCGACCCTGCAGCAAGAAGCCAGCCGCAAATTCGGCATGGGCGCGCGCCAGACGATGAGTGCCGCGCAACGCCTCTATGAGGCAGGTCACATTACATACATGCGAACCGACGGCATCGACATGGCTCCCGAGGCCGTGATGGCCGCACGCGATGCGATTAAGGATCGGTATGGCGCGGACTACGTGCCCGACAGTCCACGCATGTACAAAAACAAGGCAAAGAACGCGCAGGAAGCGCATGAATGCATCCGCCCTACGGATATGAACCGTGATGCGGCAAGCCTGAAACTCACTGATGCGGATCAGCGCAAACTTTATGATCTTATCTGGAAACGCACGCTAGCCTGTCAGATGGCCGGTGCGCGACTTGAACGCACCACAGTAGAGATTGGCAGCGATGATGGTCAGGTCGGCCTGCGCGCCACAGGTCAGGTGGTGCTGTTCGACGGCTTCATGCGCGTCTATGAAGAAGGACGTGACGATCAGGTCGTAGATGAAGACGACAAGCGCTTGCCTCAGATGAGCCAAGGCGATGCCACGACCAAGCAGAGCGTCGCGCCCGAGCAGCATTTCACGCAACCACCGCCACGCTATACAGAGGCGACGCTGGTCAAACGTATGGAAGAGCTTGGGATCGGCCGCCCTTCGACCTATGCCAGCATCGTCACCACGATTCAGGACCGGGAATATGTCCGCAAGGACAAAAACCGGCTGATCCCCGAAGACAAGGGCCGGATCGTGACGATTTTCCTGCTCAACTTCTTCCGCAAGTATGTGGGATATGAATTCACCGCGAACCTCGAAGAAGAACTGGACGTCATCAGCGCGGGCAACGCGGACTATAAAGATGTGCTTGCCCGATTCTGGCGCGATTTTTCCGCAGCCATCTCTGAGACCTCTGAATTGCGCATCACCGAAGTGCTCGACAAGCTTGATGAGGTACTGGCACCGCAACTCTATCCGCCGCGGGAAGACGGCAAAGATCCACGCGAGTGTCCGCTTTGCGGCGAAGGGAGCCTACACTTGAAGACATCCCGCACCGGCGGATTTGTTGGATGTTCGCGATACCCTGACTGCCGTTTCACACGCCCCATCGGCGGCGAAGGCGCCGAAGGCGGCGATCGCGTACTTGGCGAAGACGGCGGTGATGAAATCAGCCTGCGCTCTGGTCGGTTTGGCCCCTATGTTCAGCGCGGAGAGGCCACCGAAGAAAATAAGAAGCCGCCACGCGCCAGCCTGCCCAAAGGCTGGAGCCAGGATGACATGGATCTCGAAAAGGCGCTGATGCTTCTGAGTCTGCCGCGTGAGGTGGGCCCCCACCCCGAGGATGGCGAGATGATCGAAGCGGGGATTGGCCGCTACGGACCGTTTGTGAAACACGGACGTCTCTATGCAAATCTTAAAGAGGTGGATGACGTCTTTACCATAGGCATGAATCGTGCAGTTGAAGAGCTGGCCAAGAAGGCTGCGAGCCGGGGCAAAGGGCGTGGAGCGGCGGCTACACCTTTGAAGGAACTAGGCGAGCACCCCGATGAAGGCGGACCGGTAAACGTCATGGATGGCCGCTATGGGCCGTATGTTAAATGGAACAAGATCAACGCGACATTGCCCAAGGATGTAGAGCCTGGGGATGTGACGCTTGAGATGGCTTTAGCCCTGGTTGCGGAAAAAGCCGCTAAGAAGGGCAAACCCCGCGCGCGTAAGAAAGCGAGCTAAGCTCCTTCTTTATAGCTGAGCGGCCAGAATCTTGGCGAAACGCTTTAGTTTGAGGCAACCGTCAGAGCGCAGGCATCTGTCACCAGCTCGGGTTGTGTTTTGCACAAGCCCCTCGCAACCTGAAAAGCGGCAAGCACTTTGGGGACATAGTCACGGGTTTCCGCGAAGGGCGGCACACCCTCGTACTTTTTAACAGCGTTTTCGCCGGCATTATATCCGGCCAGAGCCAGTACGGCATCGCCGTC
>JBCAZO010000317.1:0-3799 GCA_038532975.1 Pseudomonadota bacterium | reverse complement strand
GTGCCTGCATTGTCAGCGGCCACAAACTCGGCGGCGGTTGCTTGTGCGCAGGTATCCATCACTGAAAGGTCAACATCTGTGCGTGCCGGAATCGACCCCTTCGCCTGATTGAACGCCACTTGAACCATCGGATCCATAATTGCGCGTGCAAGTTCGCCTTGCGCCGCAGCCTGATCAGGGTCGGGCTGTGCAAAGAAGCTGAGCGAATTCACCAGATAGACAAACCCGCCTGCATCTGTTTTTGGCACCGGAATACACGCGAAATCTTCGCCCGCAATTTTGCCGGCATTGGTGAATTCACCCTTTGCCCAGTCACCCATGATCTGCATCGCAGCGTTACCGTTGATCACCATAGAGGTGGCAAGATTCCAGTCGCGGCCTGAAAAATCCTCGTCGACCATGCCTCGGATTTCGCCCATTTGGGCAAAGACCGCCTGCATCGTATCAGAGGTGAGCGCGTCTGCGTTCAGTTCAACCAAGGTGTCACGGTAGAACTCGGGACCACCGACGCCGACAACCAAAGCCTCAAACATGTAGGCCTCTTGCCATGCTTGCCCGCCGTGGGCGATCGGTATGATACCGGCCTCGATGAAGCGCGGGGCAAGTGCGTTGAACTCTTCCCACGTGGTTGGATAGTCAGCGCCAATCGTATCAAAAGCGTCCCTGGAGGCCCAGATCATGTCGGTGCGGTGCACATTGGTCGGGGCCGCTACATAGGCACCATTGATCTTGTTGAAGTCCTGAACAGCTTGCGGCAGGACAGCATCCCACCCCCCTGCATCAGCGACGGCGTTGACGTCACCAAGAAGGCCTTCATTGCCCCAATCGATGATATTCTGCCCCAGCATCAGCATCGCAGCCGGGGGATCGCCCGCCGCAATGCGGGCCTGAAGCACGGTCTTGGCCTGTTCACCACCGCCACCGGCGACGGGTGCATCTTCCCAAACCACGCCTTGCGCTTCGACTTGTTCTCTGATTGTGCCCTCAGCGGCCGCTTCGCCGCCAGACGTCCAGAAATGCATGACTTCTACCGTTTGTTCGGCGCTCAGCGCCGTTGATGACAGCAAAAGAATCCCGGCTGAGACATTGGCAATTCTATTCATTTGTGATGTTCCTCATAGTGTTGAGGTCGGCAGAAGCACCGACGGTTGACGATCTTGACACGGTCGAGGATTGGCTGGACCCGATCCTCGACCACCTTAAAAATTTACCCCTTTACTGATCCGGCCATGAGGCCGCGTACAAAATATCTCCCCGCCACGATGTAGACGAGCAGTGTTGGCAAAGCCGCCATGATTGCCCCCGCGAAATGCACGTTGTATTCGCGCACGCCCGTGGACGAGTTCACCAGATTGTTGAGCGCCACCGTCATCGGTGCCGCCCCGCCGCTGGCGAATGACGCGCCGAACAGAAAATCGTTCCAGATGTTGGTGAACAGCCAGATCACGCAGACCACGGTGATCGGCCCTGACGAGGGCAGCAGTATGCGGTAGAAAATCTGGAAGAACCCCGCCCCGTCAATCTGCGCCGCACGCACCAGTTCGGTCGGGAACGCGGCATAATAGTTGCGGAAATAGAGCGTCGAGAATCCGATGCCGTAGACCACATGCACCAGCACAAGGCCTGTGGTCGTGCCGGAAATGTCGAGGACACCCAAAATCCGCGCCATTGGGATCAGCACGATCTGGAATGGAATGAAGCACGAAAACAGCATCAGACCGAAGATCAACGTATCCCCGCGGAACCGCCATTTTGTCAGGATGTATCCGTTGAGCGCACCAATGATCGTGCAAATGATCACCGCCGGAACGACCATCTTGATCGAGTTCCAGAAGTAGGGGCGCAGGCCTGTTGGCTCCACCCCGATCTGCGCGGTGCTCCACGCACTTAGCCACGGCTCGATCGTCCAGATCTTGGGCAGGGCAATCATGTTGCCGCCTGTGATCTCACCCAGAGGTTTGGCCGAGTTTACGACCATGATGAAGAACGGCAGCAGGTAGAATAACGCGAACAACAGCAGGAACACATAGATGAACACGCGCGCGGCACGGCCTGTGCGCATGGCATTATCTTGGGAGGCTACGGACATCACTTTTTCTCCCGCAGTTCGGAATAGAGGTAGGGCACCATGATCGCGGCGATGGTCATCAACATGATCACAGCGGACGACGCGCCGATCCCCATCTGGTTTCGCGTGAACGTGTAGGAATACATGAACGTTGCAGGCACCGCCGTGGCATTGCCCGGCCCTCCGCCCGTCAACGCAATAACAAGGTCATAGGATTTGATCGCAAGGTGGCACAGGATGACAAAAGCGCTCAGGAATGCGGGGCGCAGCTGCGGAATGATGATCCGGCGATACATCTGCCAATTGCTTGCCCCGTCCATCTGGGCCGCCTTGAGGATTTCGGTATCAATCCCGCGCAGGCCAGCGAGAAACATCGCCATGACAAACCCGCTGGTTTGCCAGACAGCGGCAATAACGATGGTATAAATCGCCATGCTACGGTCTTTGATCCAGTTGAACTGAAAGCTCTCCCAGCCCCACAAATGCATCGTGTTTTCGATCCCGATACCCGGGTCCAGAAACCACTTCCATGCGGTCCCTGTCACGATGAACGACAGCGCCATCGGATAGAGGAAGATGGGCCGCAACACACCTTCGCCGCGGATCTTCTGGTCAAGGAAAATCGCCAGAAACAGACCAATGAAGGTGCAGATCACGATGTAGAGGGACGCAAAGATCGCCAGATTCTTGATCGCCACATCCCATTCACGGATGCGGAACAGCTTTGAGTAATTCTCCCAGCCCACCAAGTCGTAGCTTGGCAACATGCGGCTGTCGGTGAAACTCAAGTAGACCGTGAATATTATAAAACCGTAGACGAAAATCAGAACGAGAGCGAACGAGGGCGCAAGGACAAGTTTCGGCAGCCAATTTTGCAGCCGTGTGCGCAGGTCGACAGATGTATCGGTCGCCATGACTTCCCCCGATGCGTAGAAAATGGATAGAGCAGCTGGCCCGATAATCGGGCCAGCCTTTAACGTTTTACTGCGCCAGCTCGACGGCTGTGACCAGTTCTGCTGCTGCCGTTTCCGCGTCAAACTCGCCGTTAAAGTGCGCTGTAATCACGTCATACATCGCATTCTGAACCGAAGGGTTGTTGGCGTGGCCATGGGCCATGGACCCGAACAGACCATCGCCGGCGGCGGCCTCGGCCAATTGCGCCATACCCAGCTGACCACAGGCATCAAACTCTGCGTCAGAGATGTCTGTACGCGCAGGAACAGACCCTTTGACCGTGTTGAACGCGACTTGGAACTCAGGGCTCATGACAGACGATGCCATGGTCATCTGAGCGCCCATTGCCGTCTCGTCCGTGACGTTGAACATGGCAAACTGGTCAGAGTTGAACGTCACGGTGCCTTCGGTACCCGGAACGCGGAAACACTGGAATTCTTCGCCAGCCGTCTGACCGGCATTGATGAATTCACCCTTTGCCCAGTCGCCCATGATCTGGAACAGTGCCTCTTCGTTGGCGACCATCGCAGAGGCAAGGTTCCAGTCACGACCAGAGAAGTTGTCGTCGACAAAACCCCGCAGAGTTTCCATGCGCTGGAAAGCCTCGACCATCTGTGCGCCGCCAAGGGCCTCTGGGTCCAGATCGATAAAGGCGGCCTGATAGAACTCGGGGCCACCAACGCCCATCACCATGGAATCGAACACGGTCGCGTCCTGCCAAGCCTGACCACCATGGGCGAGACCAACGTAGCCTGCATCCTTCGCGGCCCGCATTGC
>JBCAZO010000316.1:289-3799 GCA_038532975.1 Pseudomonadota bacterium | reverse complement strand
GCTATGAGCGCGAAGGACAAATCTATGAGTACCTGGCGCGGCAGAACGTGCCCGCCCTGGTGGCCTGGGCGTTTGATGCCGGTGGGCCGGTTCCATCGATTGGGTTTGACAATCACGCAGCGATGCGCGCCGTGGCGCAAGCCGCGATTGACCGGGGACATCGCCGCATCGCGATGATCTCAGGTGTGTGTGCAGGCAATGACAGGGCGCAGAAACGGCTGGACGGCGTGAAGGCGGCCATGGCTGAAAAAGGCTTGTCGCCGGATGCGCTGGCCGTGATTGAAACCGCCTACACAATTGAAGCGGGGGAAGCGGCTTTTGCACGTCTCATGGCGCGCACCCCACGTGCGACGGTCGTGATTTGCGGCAATGATCTTCTGGCGGTTGGCGCTTTGCAATCGGCCAAGACACTGGGCATTGATGTGCCCGGTGACGTGTCGCTCACCGGGTTTGACGACATGGAGTTGGCCCGCATTGTGCACCCGACTTTGACGACCGTTGCGGTGCCGCATCGCGAGATGGGCCAGGCTGCTGCGGATGAACTGGTGGCCATGGTCGAAGGAACAAGCCCCGGCAGATCGCGTCTGCTTCAGACTGAGGTCATTCTGCGCGCCTCTTTAGCCTGACCTGCGACACTCTTGCCGCAACAGGCAGGAATTGCATTCAATTCTTGGTTTTACCCCGCGTCGGGTCACAGGGTTAGCCAAGTTTGGCCACGAGTTCTCCACATTTCCAACGCCCATATAGAGGGCGGGATTGGGTTGATTCGAAGACGACCCTTTCCCATTGGGCCAAGGTAACGGGGAAGACGATGAATCTTGAACCGCAGCGCAGTGGTATTGAATTGCCCAGCGGCACGAAACTCCTGAGGGGGCAGTACGTCATTGAACGTCCGCTTTCGCAGGGGGGGTTTGGGATTACGTATCTTGCTCGCGACAGTCTGAAGCGCCGCGTGGTCATCAAGGAATGTTTCCCCCAGGATTTGTGCACCCGCGCCGCGCTTCGCGTTTGTCCCAAAACCGAGCAATTCTCAAAGCGGTTCGAAACCGTTCTCGATCAGTTCAAGCATGAGGCCTACCGTTTGGCTGCGCTTGAACACCCCAACATTGTGCGTGTTCACCAGGTGTTCGAGGAAAATGGCACGGCTTTCCTCGGCATGGATTTCGTCAATGGCGAGGATCTGTGCACCATCGTTGAAGAAACGCCTGAGCGTCTTGATGGCACGACCCTCTTACAGGTTGTGAGCGAAGCGCTCGACGCTGTTCAATACACTCACGAGCAGGGCATCCTGCATCGTGATCTGGCTCCGGATAATTTCATCATCGATGCCCGCAATCGTGTCACGCTGATTGATTTCGGGTCTTCGCTTGAAATTGAAAACCAGGACCAGTCGGCGAGCAGCAAGCTCTTAGCGGTGAAGGATGGCTACTCACCATTTGAGTTTTACAATCAGGCCGCCGAGCACCATGTGGTTAGCGACATCTATGCGTTGGGCGCTACCTTCCACTATCTCGTGACCGGCTATACCCCGCCCGATGCGGAAATTCGTCGCCAGTCCATTGAGGCAGGAAACCCCGATCCCTTTGAGCCGTTGCGCGGAGTTGACTGGGATCTCGATCAAGGTTTCCTGAACCTGATCAATCAGGCGCTCAATGTGTATCCTCAGGATCGTATTGTGAGTGCGGCGCAGTGGCTTGGATATTTGAATGCTGCACCCGCCGCTCACGTCCAGCCACAGGCCCAGGCTCAGACAACAGCACAACCCGCACCGGTCGCGCAGGCGCAGCCCGAGATTCATGTTCAGCGACAGGCTATGGCTCCGGCAGTGGAGGAGCCCAAGCCGATGCATGCGCCCGTCAAAGATGCGCCGGTCTCTGCGCCAGACCCACGGGTAAAGGTAGCGGCGCCTGCCGCGACGGAAAACAGCCCGAAACAGAAAACTCTTGCCGCGGCACCTCCGCCTGATCCAACGGCGATCCCCCTCGACGCGCCTGAGATTATATCCAAGATCTCCGAGCTTGTGTCTGACACGAACAGCAAATTCACCCCCGGGGTGTCGCACCTGTTGAAGACCAAACAGGATGTCGAGCGTGAGGCGGCATCCAAGACCGAAGAGCCAAAACCAAAATCGCAGCCTGTCGATATCTTTGGCAATCCTATTGAAGACATTGATGCGTTTCTTGCCGAACAGGACGGAACCCCGCGCGGGAAGAAGCGTAAATCGAAAAACAAAGCAGGCAACTCATCCCAAGACCCGAGCATGGAGCAACATGCCGATGCAGAAGGCCGTGACCCGAAAGATTCCAAGCCTGCGCGCAAGGGCGCGATGGGTCGGTTCTTTAACAAAATTCTGCCCGGAAAAGAGTCTGGCGACTCTGTTGTTCTTCAGAACTAAAGGAACAAAAAATGAAATTTTTGCGTGATATTATTGAAGAAAAGCGTGCGGCCCGCGCCGGTGGCGATGCGCCGACCAATGAGGAGGCTGAACCGGCTGCTCTGGATATTCCTTCCGTCAGTGAGGCAATGGCGGACGAGACGTCAGAGCCTGCTATGAACGGATCGGCGGATGAGATGGATTTTGATCTCAAAAGCCTGGAGCCGATACAAAGCTATGATGATGACGAAGGCTGGGTTGGGTCAAATGGGCCGGAAGGGGCAGCCATCAATGGCGATGTCGGTGGCTTGCACGACATGTTTGCCGATACAGAAAGCGACGAGGCGGACACGCCTGCTGCGCTGAACCTGCAAGGGTTTGAAGTGAAGCAAGATGCTGATGTCACGGACGAGGCGGACGCGGAAGAACCAAGCCTGCCTGATGCTTTGGAAGCCGCGGTTGCCGATCTGGAAACCTTGCGGATCGAAGCCGAACCCGGTGCGGATGATGAGTTTGAGGCAGAGGCCGAGACGGAGGCGGCGGAAGACGTCACAGAAGAAATAGCCGAAGCCGAAGACGAAATGACCGAGGTCGAGATGTCTGACGCGATGTTGGACATGGAAGAGGCCGAGATCGACGCTGCTGCTGAGGCTGAAGCCGAGGACGATCTGGAGGCGGACACTCCTGAAGTTGAAATGTCTGATGATGCCGAAGCAGATGAAGCCTCTGAGGCAGAAGACACCGGGATGGAAGCCTCTGAAGCTGACTTTGACCAGGATGAAGCAGAGATCATTTCAGAAGATGCCCCCGAAGTAGCTCCTGAAGTTGAGGCCGTGACAGAAGCCTTGATGGCCGAAGAGGTCATTGATGAGTCGGACGACACCGAAGCGGTTGAAGACGCGGCAGTCACCCCGGAACCTGTCGCCGAAGAGGCGACACTGGAAGCTGCAGACGCGCCGTTTGCTGTGCCGCTTCCCGCGGCTGGCCGCGGTGCTGGTGGGCGGTCTGGGCGCGTGAAAACCCGAATCCTTGGATTCACCTCGCCTGCGACCGCCAGCGAGGATCCTTTTGAAAAGGCCGGTGGCAGTGCCAAGCCGACAGAGGCGTCTGCAAGCTTCCCGGTCGGCTGGATTGTT
>JBCAZO010000316.1:0-279 GCA_038532975.1 Pseudomonadota bacterium | reverse complement strand
CAGTCCGATGACACGGTGCGCATTGGCGAGACCACGCTGCGTTTTGTGGCCTTCTGCGGCGCGAAATTCTCTTGGGACCGCGACGAGGACGTCAAACATGCCTCAGCCCAATAAAATTCACTACGACGCCGCCTCGGCCTTGAGCCAGGGGCGGCGTGACCGCCAGGAAGACGCTGTT
This sequence comes from Pseudomonadota bacterium, assembly GCA_038532975.1. Taxonomy (GTDB): domain Bacteria; phylum Pseudomonadota; class Alphaproteobacteria; order Rhodobacterales; family Rhodobacteraceae; genus Roseovarius. The sequence goes on along the minus strand of JBCAZO010000316.1, from coordinate 101 downwards.
GCGGTGGATTTTCCTGTGGGCGCTCCACATGGGTTTGCCGTTCTTGCCGATGGGATGGGCGGGCACGCCGCCGGTGACGTCGCTAGCCAGATCGTTGTGAC
>JBCAZO010000315.1:0-3804 GCA_038532975.1 Pseudomonadota bacterium | reverse complement strand
AGAAGGCGTCGAAGCGGTCTTTGGCAAAGAAGCAGAGGCATTTGGCCTGCTCCAACCGCTTCCAGAAGAGCAGCAAGAAGCGCGAGAAAAGCTACAAGCAGTGGCGCATTGCAACAAGCTTCCAGAAGACGTTTTGCCCCGTATGGTAATGGTGCAAAGATTGCGAGACGCCTATTTAGCCCAAGTTTCGTTACAAGCACTGTCCAAGACCGGTGGGCCGGTTGTTGTGATCACCGGCAATGGCCATGCGCGTTCAGATTGGGGTATTCCAGTCTACCTTCGCGCGGCTGATCCGAATTTAGCAGTGATTGCGCTTGGGCAAGGTGAGGAGGGTAGCCCGCCTGTTGGAGAATTTAACATGACGCTAACTGCGCCCGCACCTGAGCGAGAGGATCCTTGCGCGGCCTTCAACTAATGCGTCCTACGCGCCCCTTGTGTTGGTCATAGGCCGCGCATAGTCTCGGCCCGACGTAATGCAGGACGGTGCACATGCTCGCATCCAGACGAATTTTGCTACTCATCGCCGGTGGGATCGCAGCCTACAAGTCGCTTGATCTAATTCGGCGACTGCGTGAGCGCGGTGTCTCTGTGACGCCTGTTTTAACACGCGCGGGTTCAGAGTTCGTCACGCCACTTTCGGTGTCTGCCCTTGCTGGTCGCAAGGTATTTCAGGATCTTTTTGATCTGACGGATGAAGCCGAGATGGGCCATATTGAACTTAGCCGCAGCGCCGATCTCATTGTGGTTGCTCCTGCGACGGCAGACTTGATGGCTAAAATGGCGCAAGGCCACGCAGATGATCTGGCCTCCACGCTTCTGCTTGCCACCGACACGCCCGTTTTAGTCGCTCCGTCGATGAATGTGCGCATGTGGGATCACCCTGCAACGCAACGCAATATGACGACGCTTAAAGAGGATGGTGTTGCCTTTGTCGGCCCGAATGAGGGCGATATGGCCTGTGGTGAGTATGGCCCCGGGCGCATGGCCGAGCCGCTTGAGATTGTTGCGGCGATTGAGGCACAGATTGCCAATGGGCCGCTGGCGGGAAAGCGTATCCTTGTCACGTCAGGCCCTACGCATGAACCGATTGATCCGGTACGTTATATTGCTAACCGCTCATCTGGTGCGCAGGGCACGGCGATTGCCCGTGCTTTGTCGGCTTTAGGAGCAGAAGTGATCTTTGTCACAGGTCCCGCCGATGTCCCGCCGCCTCAGGGTGTCACGGTCGTTGCTGTACAAACTGCACAAGAGATGCTTGACGCGGTTGAAGACGCCCTGCCGGTTGACGCGGGTGTCTTTGCTGCTGCTGTCGCCGACTGGCGAGTTAAATCAGCGTCTGAACGTAAGCTGAAAAAGACCAAGGATGGACTTCCCGATCTGTCTTTCGCCGAAAATCCGGACATTCTGGCAACCGTGTGCAAACTGAAAAAGAAGCGTCCTGGTTTGGTAGTCGGGTTCGCCGCAGAAACAGATGACGTGCTGAAACATGCGACTGCCAAACGTAAGCGCAAGGGATGTGACTGGATTGTCGCGAATGATGTGAGCCCCGGCACAGGGATCATGGGTGGATCGGAAAACGATGTGACTTTGATCACTGATGACGGTGCCGAAGATTGGCCGCGACTGTCGAAGGATCAGGTTGCCAAACGTCTGGCGCAAAAAATTGCCGAGGCGCTTGCATGAACCTCAGCATGCCTCCGGCGGGGATATTTTGGGCAAAAAGAAAGGTCTGTCGATGGTAAGCATATCTGTTCTCTGGGAGGACGGAGCGGATACGTCGCTTGGCTTACCGCGCTACGAAACGGCTGGGGCAGCTGGCGCAGACCTGCGTGCGAATTTTCCCAACCGAAATTCGATGATGCTGAAACCTGGTGAACGTGCGCTTGTGCCAACAGGGCTGCGCATTGCCATCCCGACAGGCTACGAGGCGCAGCTGCGTCCCCGATCCGGCTTGGCCCTGAGGCACGGGATCACCTTGCCCAACAGCCCTGGCACAATTGACAGTGATTATCGCGGACCCTTGGGGGTTATCGTGATGAACGCGGGGGCGGAGCCTTTCATGGTGGAACACGGCATGCGGATTGCGCAGATGGTTGTAGCTCCGGTTGTGCAGGCGCAGTTTGCCGAAAGTCTGTCGCTTGAAAACACAGCGCGCGGCACTGGCGGATTTGGCTCAACAGGGGCGAACTGATGCTGCTGGTGTTGTTTTTGGCCGCCGTGCTTTGGGGCGTTGGGATGATGATGGGCACACCGCATCGCTTGCGCTGGTCCATGATTGGGTTTTTGTGGGTGGGTGTTGTCATCCTCCACCTCGTTCTGCCAGATGGACATTCCTTGCGTATGGCGACGGGCGAACAAGCGGCGCCATGGCTGTTGCTTGGCGGTATGGGGGCGCTTGTTCTTCTTTACAGAGCTGGCCTGCGGCGGTTGAAATCCAAAGCCCAAGCGGATGAACCAGTACCTCAAACCGGGGGAACGTTCGCGCCGACCGAACTGGAGCGATACGCGCGGCACATCGTTTTGCGCGAAATTGGTGGGCCGGGGCAAAAAGCGCTGAAACAAGCGCGTGTGCTTGTGATCGGGGCAGGGGGATTGGGGTCCCCTGCGATCCTTTACCTGGCTGCGGCTGGTGTCGGGCGCATCGGCATCATCGACGATGATGTGGTCGATCACACAAATTTACAACGCCAGATCATACACACCGATGACAGAAGCGGTATGCCCAAAGTGTTTTCGGCGGCTGAGGCGGTTAAGGCGCTCAATCCGTATGTCGACATCCGACCGTACAATCGGCGTTTGTCCGAAGAAGATGCCGAAGCACTTCTTGGTGATTACGATCTCATTCTCGACGGTACGGACAATTTCGAGACCCGCTACCTCACCAATCGCATGGCGCAAAAGCTGGGCAAGCCGCTGATTTCCGGTGCTTTGTCACAATGGGAAGGTCAGTTGAGTGTTTTTGATCCTGTGCAGGGTACTCCATGTTACCAGTGTATTTTCCCTGAAGCCCCTGCACCTGGATTGGCACCTAGCTGTGCCGAAGCAGGGGTGTTAGGGCCACTGCCGGGTGTGGTTGGCTCCATAATGGCAGTAGAAGCCATAAAGGTTATTGCCGGAGCTGGCTCGCCGCTGAGGGGTGAAATGCTCATTTACGACGCCTTATATGGAGAAAGCCGGAAGATTTCGCTGAGCCGCCGGGCTGATTGCCCGATTTGTGGCCAACCAGGAGAACAAGATGACCAATCCGCTGCTGAGTGAGTGGACGACGCCCTTTGAAATGGCCCCGTTCAACAAAATTTCTGATGAACATTTCGAACCGGCTTTTGAGACTGCCTTAGAAGAGGCGCGTTCCGATATTCAGGCGATTGCAAACGATCCTGCTGAGCCGACATTTGCCAACACGATTGAAGCACTGGAAATGGCGGGCAAAACACTCGATCAGGTTCTTTCGGTCTTCTACTCTGTCGTAGGAGCAGACAGCAACGACACACGTCAGGCGCTACAGCGCGCGTTTTCTCCCAAACTGGCAGCGTATTCCTCTGAAATTTATGGGAACAAGGCGCTTTTTACCCGTATCGAGGCGCTTTGGGAAAGCCGGGATACCCTTGATCTGACCGAAGAACAGCATCGCGTCTTGATGCTGACGCATCGCGGATTTCGCCGCGCCGGGGCTGGTTTGACGGGGAAAGCAGATACTCGAATGCGAGAAATCCGCACGCGTTTGGCAGAGCTTGGGACGGCATTCACCCAAAACCTTCTGGCGGATGAGGCCGGTTGGCATATGGAATTGACAGAAGATGATCT
>JBCAZO010000314.1:0-3809 GCA_038532975.1 Pseudomonadota bacterium | reverse complement strand
AGTGTTCGTTTAATTGCCGTCATCCTGACCCGTTTCAGAGGGCACAGGCACCTGCGTTAACTCCCCTCCCAAGGCCACGACCATCTGTGCGGCGCGCTGGCGCAAGCCAATCGTCGCCTCGGCACTTTCGCCGATCTGGCGCAAACGGTCCAGTGCGGCGTCAATATTCCCTGCCTCTATGTCAAGATATGCCAGTTGCTCCTCGGCCAGAAGACGCACAACACCACCGCCTGGCAGCAGGCCATCTAGCCTTGACCGGCGGTCTTCGATGGTCAACCCGTTGCCCGGCAGCGCCGTGGCCTTGAGTACGGCGATCTGGCGATACACCTGCGGCACATTCGGATCATCCGCCAACGCCAAGAGCTGGGTTGCGGCCTCTTCCGGTGCTTCTGTGCCTGCTTCGCTGGCGGCCAAAAGACCCAGGATGCCGCGCGCGCCGCCTTCGGGCGCGTCAATGGCAGCTAGCGCTGCGGCGCGCTCAGTGCGGTCGTCACTTTCCAACGCGTTCAGCACCTGATCGCCCAGCGCCTGCGCTGCTTGGCGTTGCTGCGTTTTATTCCATTCATTCCAGGCAGTTGCGCCAACAAGCAAAACCACCGCAACGACCGCGATCCAGCCGTACCGCTTGAGCAGCTTGAACAAGCGCTCACGGCGGACCTCTTCGGTGACCTCATCAATAAAACTGTCAGTGTTACTCACAGGCTTGCCCTTTGACCTTTGGTGTCTCTTAACGCCTTGCCGGACCCCTGCCAAGAGGGGCCAGCCACAACATGTTTAGATGTGCAATCCGAGACCTTGAACAAGCGCAGGAGAAAATATAATCTGAACCATATAGTTTACCGTATGACCTTTATACTTAAGTCTATTATCAACGAAGCAAATGCCGTAGGCAGGCAAAAGTCGTGCAGAAAGAGTAAAAATGCGATTGTTTTCGATCTTTGCAGCCATCGTTGTCGGGGCCCTGATCTACGGGTTTGTGCTTGAGCGCGATCAGATTGCTGCGCTGTTTGCCGCTGACGGACCAGCGGAGGCGACAGCGAGTATAGGGGCGGACGGCGAAGATGTGCCGACCGAAGGCGACTCAGCGGCAAAAGTGCGTGTTGTTGCCGTGCGTTCAACAGCGCGGCGTGTGGACACCTCGGTGGTCGTGCGCGGCCAGACAGAAGCGGATCGGCAGGTCGAGCTTTTGGCACAAACGACAGGTCAGGTGATTTCTGATCCTCTGAAAAAAGGAGCGTTTGTGGAAGCAGGCGAGATCCTGTGTCGGTTGGACCCCGGCACACGGGATGCCAACCTTGCCGAGGCGGTTGCGCGGTTGGCCGAAGCACGAGCACAGGTGCCATCGGCAGAGGCGCAAGTACCATCTGCCCAGGCCGCTGTAGAAGAAGCGCGGGCGCGTGTTCTGGAGGCGAATGCCCGGCTGCGTGAGGCGCAGATCAATTCGAATGCAGCATCACGGCTCAGCGAAGAGGGGTTTGCCTCGCAGACGCGTGTGGCCCAAACCGCAGCAGAAGTAGAAGGTGCTCGGGCACAAATTGTAAGTGCCGAAGCTGGTTTGAAAGCCGCACAATCTGGGCTTGAAAGTGCGGCAGCTGGAATCGAAGCGGCGCGTGCAGGCGTGGAAAGCGCGCAGGCCGCTGTAGCATCGGCCAAGAAAGAGATCGACAATCTGACCATCTCAGCGCCGTTTTCGGGACTGCTCGAAAGTGATACGGCCGAACTTGGCAGTCTTTTGCAAACCGGGGGTCTCTGCGCCACTGTGATCCGACTTGATCCCATGGTTCTGGTTGGATTTGTGAACGAAACGCAGGTCAATCAAGTCAAGACCGGCGCCGCCGCTGTCGCAGAGCTGTCGTCGCGGGACCAGGTGGAAGGCAAGGTTGTCTTTGTCTCTCGTGCCGCTGATGAGACAACACGCACTTTTCGGGTAGAGATCGAAGTGCCCAATCCCGATTACCTGCTGCGCGACGGACAAACCGCAGAAATCCGCATTGAGGCCGAAGGGCAAGAGGCGCATTTGCTGCCGCAATCGGCCCTGACGCTCAACGATGACGGGATGCTCGGCGTGCGCGTCGTGTCAGCGGCCAGCCAAGCTGAGTTTGTGCCAGTGCGGCTTTTGCGGGATACGCCAACGGGCGTGTTGATCACCGGCCTGCCAGACAGCGCGAATGTGATCATCATCGGTCAGGAGTTCGTCGGTGATGGTGTACCGGTTGAACCAAGCTTTCAGGAGCTTAGCCAATGACGGGTATCGTCGATTGGGCCGCCGCCCGTGCGCGGATGGTGATTGCCTTTATCGTCCTGTCAATTCTGGCGGGCACATTGGCCTATATCAGTCTTCCTAAAGAGGGTGAGCCGGATATCGAGATTCCGGCGCTCTTTGTCTCTGTCCCCTTCCCCGGAATTTCGGCGGAGGACAGTGAGAAGCTGCTCGTCAAGGTTATGGAGACCGAACTTGCCGATCTGGACGGGCTGAAGGAAATGACTGGCACCGCGTCCGAAGGCTATGCCGGGGTGGCGCTTGAGTTTGAGTTTGGCTGGGACAAGACCAAGATCACCGCCGATGTGCGCGACGCAATGAGCGCCGCAGAGGCTGATTTCCCGGACGGGTTTGAAACCTACACGATCAACGAAATCAACTTCAGCACCTTCCCGATCATTATTGTGAGCCTCTCAGGCCCGGTGCCGGAACGCACCATGGCGCGGGTGGCCAAGGATTTACAGGACCGGTTAGAGGCGCTTGACCCGATCCTTGAGGCCGGGATTGCGGGCAATCGCGATGAGATGGTCGAGGTGATCATCGATCCGCTGGCGCTTGAGGCCTATAACATAACCGCCGATGAACTGGTGAATGTGGTGACGAACAACAACCGCTTGATTGCCGCCGGTGAGGTGCAAAGCGGTCAGGGGTCTTTTGCGGTCAAAATCCCGTCCTCCTTCGACGAAACGCTCGACATCTACAACCTTCCTGTCAAGACCAATGGCGACCGGGTGATCACTTTGGGAGATCTCACCGAGATCAACCTGACCTTTGAGGACCGTGCAGGCACGGCGCGGTTTAATGGCGAGACTACGGTGGCGCTTCAGGTGGTGAAGCGCAAAGGCTTTAACATCATCGACACCGCCGCTTTGATCCGCGAAGAGGTAGCCAAGGCCGAGAAATCCTGGCCTCAGGGGCTGCGGTCTGTGGTGCAGGTGGACACATCAAATGACCAGTCACGCATCATTGAGTCCATGGTCAGCCAGCTGGAAGGCTCAGTTCTGACGGCGATTGCGCTGGTGATGATCGTGACGTTGGCGGCTCTCGGCATCCGCCCAGCCCTATTGGTTGGGTTTGCAATCCCAACCTCCTTCCTGCTCTGCTTTGCTCTTCTGGCCGTCATGGGCGTGTCGGTGTCGAACATCGTCATGTTTGGCCTAATCCTTGCGGTTGGCATGCTGGTCGATGGCGCCATTGTGGTGGTGGAATACGCCGACAAGAAGATCGCCGAGGGCGAAGGGCCGATGCATGCCTATGTAGCAGCGGCCAAGCGCATGTTCTGGCCTGTGGTCAGCTCCACCGCAACAACGCTCTGTGCCTTTCTTCCGATGCTTTTCTGGCCGGGCGTGCCGGGGCAGTTCATGCAGATGTTGCCCATTACGCTGATCTTCGTGCTGTCCGCCTCGCTCTTGGTCGCACTGGTCTATCTGCCGGTTATGGGCGGTGTGACCGGGCGCACGGAACGGTGGTTTGACGAACGTATTCGCCAGATCGCCAAGGGGCATTGGCTGTGGCATCTGCTGTTGCTGCCCATTGCAGTAGGCGCAGT
>JBCAZO010000313.1:0-3823 GCA_038532975.1 Pseudomonadota bacterium | reverse complement strand
GCTGTCAGGCTCTTTGTCTCCCAGCGCACGCTACCAGTACCCTCTTTATCGCCAACCGCCGGAGTCACTCAATGCCGGGCTTTGGTATCCACGGCGCATCATCGAAACAAGTAACGTTATGAGAGGTCGCGGGCTGGAGATCGCCTGGGTCGATGATCCTGTTGAGCTTTTCTTTTTGCAGATCCAGGGTTCAGGTCGCGTCAAGCTTCCCAATGGTCGGATGATCCGTGTCGGATATCAGGGCGCCAATGGGCATGAATATCGATCCATCGGTGCCGAGCTTGTCCGGCGCGGTCTCTTCGAAGCGCATCAGGTCTCGGCACAAGTCATCAAAAACTGGGTGCGCCGCAATCCGGTTGCGGGTCAGGAACTGCTTTGGTCAAATCCATCTTATGTCTTCTTTCGAAGGATCGACTCGGTTCCAGCAGACAAAGGGCCTTTGGGTGCAATGAACCGCTCCGTCACAACAGGACGCACGATAGCCGTGGATCCTGCTTATGTACCATTGGGAGCACCGGTTTGGATTGAGAAAGAAGGGGCCAATCCAATTCGTCGGCTGATGATAGCGCAGGATACCGGGTCAGCGATCAAAGGCGCACAGCGCGCTGATATTTTTATGGGGACTGGTGATCAGGCCGGGCGACAGGCCGGTAGGCTGCGCGATCCAGGTCGCATGGTGACACTTCTTCCAATTCAAAGAGCCTACGCAATGGAGACGGAGCCCGGACTTTGAGTCGCAGGAAAGTCACGCCGGATGAATTGGCACTTTGGAATCAGGTTGCGAAAACAACTGACAAGCTTGGTGCTGATCGCAGAGAAACCTTCCTGGATGAAGAACCTCAAAAACCTCCTGCGAAAAAATTCACAATACGAGAACCATTTCAGGTTGACATCGGCACCCCTCATTCTTCGCCAAAAAATGATGTTTTGCCACAGGTTCAAGACCAGGTAGCGCGCCAACCGATCAAGATGGACAAAAAAACGCACCAGCGTTTGAAGTCTGGCAAATTAAAACCCGAAGCGCGCATTGATTTACATGGTATGACCTTGGCGCAGGCGCACCCACGACTGACGCGTTTCATCCTGTCTGCCTATGGTGAGGGCAAACGACTCGTCTTGGTCATAACCGGCAAAGGTAAAAATACCGATAATGCTGGGCCAATTCCTGTGCGCCATGGTGTTTTACGTCATGCAGTCCCGCAATGGTTAACGCAGGCACCTTTGTCTTCTCTCGTGCTTCAGATCACCCAAGCGCACAATCGCCACGGCGGCGGTGGGGCCTACTACGTCTATCTACGCCGTACGCGGTAAGAAGTGTTTGGCGCGGCCGATGCCAATCATCATCATAACCGTAGAGAATATAAAGTAGATAGCGACCAACACATATTGCGACTCGAGTCCCAGCCCAACGTCAATACCCCAACCGGTAAGTCCGGGACCAATGGCTGAGCCAAACACCATCACAGCAGCAGCCATGGCTTTGATCGAGCCCAAGTGTCTTGTGCCGTAAAACTCGGCCCAGAATGCATTGGGCAAAGTGGTGTTGAATCCAGTTGTCAGCGCAAAGAAAAGCAGCCCGGCTAACAGCGCAAAGATTGAACCGGCATAGGCGAAGATGACAAACCCAATCACCATTGGAATCTGCATAAACGGGATCAGACGCGCGGTTCCAAACCTGTCCAGTGCCCACCCGGAAGCCATCATCGCAACGATGCCAATCACGGTGTAGAACGGATACATCGCGACAAGCTGGACATGTACAATGCCCTTTAGCTCGGCAAAGTGCACCTGATGAAAAAAGAAGGCTGTATTGAACGCCGATGGTCCCAGAAGGGCAGGGATCATGAACCAGAATAGCGAATGACGTGTGGCTTGGTTCCGGGTCCAGTGGCGGTCATCCATACCGCAGGCCTGACTGGATTCTGCAACGGATTGAGGCGTACGTTCCGTGCGCAACAGGCCTAGGATAAAGGGTATACCCATGAGCGCCAGTGCCGCCGCAACCAACCACAGCAATCGCCAGTCGATAAAAACCATCAAGCTCACGAAGATCAGTGGCAAGAGCGCCTCGCCAATTGCAAACCCCAATGTCGCAATCGAAAGCGCCTTGCCGCGAGTTGCAACGAACCAACGCGACATGGCCACAAGGGCAATGTGACTAGTCATCCCCTGACCGGTGAACCGCAAAGCGAAGATGACCAGGGTCAGCCCCCACCAGACCGGGTTCAACGCCATCGCAACGCAAGACAGGGCCAGTAAAGCAAGGATGATTGGCGCAAGACCCCTGACCCGGAATTGATCCGTCAAACCCCCGGCCCAGACCATGATCAAAGCCGAAGCGGCGGTCCCCAGTGTGTAGATACCACCCCACTGCCCATGGGTCAGATCAAAGGTCTCTCTGATCTCTCCGGCAAAGATTGAGATAAAGAAAGTCTGGCCAAAGCTGCTGAGAAAGGTGAGCAGCATGCCAGCGGAAAGCCAAGGCAGATTGCCGCGCAGAAAGTCCAGAATCTTCATGGCTCTTCGTGGCCCGAAATGCACCTGAAAGAAAGAAAAAAGCGATTTTGCGCGATTCGGAGGTTAATGCCATTGTTTTGCACATCTTCCAGCGTCGGTATGACATCGGTAACACGTCGGTATTGCGTCGGTGCGGGCGTCAGAAAAGGTCACAGTAAATGAACCGTACGACGGATTTACCGATTATATGCCTTTATTGGGGATGATCTTCTGAATTCTGACGCGGTCCGCGTCGATATTTTCATGTCTAGACAGATCGGGTAATCCCGCCATCCACCCGAATGTTCTGGCCGGTGATGTAGGCCCCGCCCTCTGACGCAAGAAAGGCAACGACGCTCGCGATCTCATTAAGCGAATTTCCGTAGCGGCCCATCGGGATCATGCTTCGGAATTCGTCTTTCTCTGGCAGGCTATCGATGAAGCCAGGAAGAACGTTGTTCATGCGGATGTTCTCAACTGCGTATTTGTCCGCGAAAAGCTTTGTGAAGGCTGCCAGCCCGGCACGCATCACACCGGACGTGGGAAAGACGGGGTTCGGCTCAAAGGCGGCAAAAGTCGAGATGTTGATGATCGCGCCGCCGCCTTGCTTCTGCATGATTGGAGTGACCAGTCGCGACGGACGTACCGCATTTAGAAAATAGACTTCCATCCCCTCATGCCAATCCTCATCCGTCAACTCCAGGATGGGCGCGCGCGGCCCGTGACCGGCGGAATTGACCAAAACATCCACGCGCCCCCAATGGGACATCGCGGCGTCGACAAGCTTTTGCAAGTCTTCGACTGATTTGTTGGTGCCGGTGATCCCAACACCACCCAACTCTTTGGCCAATGCCTCGCCTTTGCCGGATGAAGACAAGATGCCGACCTTGAATCCATCGGCCGCCAAAGCCTGAGCGCTGTCCGCGCCCATTCCAGATCCACCGGCGGTGATCAATGCAACTTTGGTCATGAAGTCTTCTCCGTGAGTTATATCTGCAGAATTGCTGCTTCGCGCCCAGAGGTCCAGATGTTCGTTTCTTACATTGCCAAAGAAAGGCACAACGATTTAAATCACGGCCTTTTCGATTATGGGACGATTTTCAGGGATGCGCGCGTAGTTGAAAGGTGTAATGTCCAATGCCCGGTATTCCCCATATGTGATCCACTCGGCTGTGCCGCGGCCCATGGCAGGGGATTGCTGTAAGCCGTGGCCCGAGAACCCGTTGAGGAAAATGAAGTTCTCGACCTCGGTATGCGGACCCATGATAGCGTTGTGGTCAAACGTGTTCATGGCGTAGTGACCTGCCCATTCTGATTGAACCTTTAC
>JBCAZO010000312.1:0-3839 GCA_038532975.1 Pseudomonadota bacterium | reverse complement strand
TTGCTCTACTGGGCAGATATGGAGGGCGCCGAAGACAGGAGAGCTGATAGTTGGACGCTGCGCCACGCCCTGCTCTTTGGTCTGGCCCAATGCCTCGCGCTCATTCCGGGGACCTCACGTTCTGGCATCACCATCACAGCGGGGCGGATGTTGGGATATGACAGAGAAGGCGCCGCCACTTTGTCGATGCTCATGTCGATCCCGGTGATCCTCGCGTCCGGTCTGGTTCTGAGCTTGGATGTGGTGGGGCAGGCGAATTGGGCCCTCGCCCGCGACGCCTCGATCGCGGCGGCGTTCGCATTCTTGGCAGCCTTCGCCGCGCTCTATCTGATGATGCGACTGCTCAAGAGCGTCAGCTTCACGCCATATGTCATCTACCGGGTCATTTTTGGCTTAGGCTTGTTGATCTGGGCCTACACCTAGCTGCGCAGGTTCTCCGCGCTTTCCTTGATCGCATCGTATTGGCCGGACGGACGAAAGCGCCAAAGGTATTCAGGCAGGACCGCATCCATGGAAACCGGCTTGATCCCCAAGTCGGCGAACCCCTTCGCCGTTTCACCGACAACATTGTCATTTCGCAAGTTCCGCACCTGATCCTGCGTGATTTGCGCTGGGATAAGCCCCAAGGAAAGAGTGTTGGCCAGATCAAAGCCGAACCCCATCAGGTTCGCAGCCCAGAACGGAATGTTCACAACACCCCGTTTGCGCCGGATCACTTCGAGCATCTGCTCCATCAGCGCGCGGAATGTCTTGATCTCGGGGCCGCCGAGTTCGTAGATCGCCGGGGCGACATCATCGGTCGTCAGGGCCAGTTCAGCTGCTTTCGCCACGTCGTCGACATAGACCGGCTGAAACTTCGTCGAAGCGCCGACAACAGGCAGCAATGGCCCCAGGCGGCTCATCGAAGCGAAGCGATTAAAGAACTCGTCCTCAGGCCCGAAAACGATCGACGGACGAAGGATGACTGCCTCCGGCACGTGGGCGAGAATGCCCGCCTCGCCTTCTGCTTTTGTCCGGGAATAGTCGCTGTCTGAACCCGCATCAGCACCGATGGCAGAGACGTGTACCAGCTTCTTGACGCCCTGCTGTGCCGCGATCCGGGCAATACGTTCCGCCCCTTCGGCCTGGATCGCATCGAAAGTGTTCTTGCCCAAAGGCGCGAGGATGCCAACGCAGTTGACCACCGCATCGGCGCCGAGCATCACGTCAGCGACCGACGCATCATCACGGATATTGCAAAATACCGGTTCGACCTGTCCGACAACGCCGTATGGCTTTACAAAAATCGCTTCGTTCGGTCTGCGCACCGCGACACGTATCCGCCATCCAGCTTTGGCCATGCGTCGCGCGATGTAGCGCCCGACAAAGCCTGAACCGCCGTAAATCGTGACAAGCTTGGACATGGAACACTCCTTGTTCGCGATACGGCGGATGTATCGTCGTGACGTGACGCCGACAAGCCGCCAATTCGCCGCGCAAAGCAACAGAATCGAATTGACACCGATTTAACGCGGCCTTACATCCGCTTCCCACGACATCGTGCCCAGATGGCGGAATTGGTAGACGCGCTAGCTTCAGGTGCTAGTGTCCGTATGGACGTGGAGGTTCGAGTCCTCTTCTGGGCACCAACACATCCCACAAAAGCTCCGTTTGGCGAGTTGCCATCGCTACAGACTTCGCCACCAGCTCGTGTCCCCGATCAGGTCGGGGCAGCTTTTCAAACTTGCCGGAACCTGTCCGCTCTTCCGTCGAAGTCTTGACCTGTTTACCGCCGTCAATCAGAAGGCAGCCGAAAGGAATGCGACTTGAATGGGTTAAGGAGGGAGGCAACGTGGGTCTGACGCGTCTACTACGCGGCAGCGAGCTTATCGACAGGCTATCAGTTCAAAGCGTTCATGAGAGGAAGCTGAGGCGCTTCTTCGGCGATGCGCGAATGATGAGTGACGAGGGACGTTCAGAGCGTCCGCATCTGGTTTTGTTGTTGTTCTACAACCGCTGCGGCTCAAATCTGCTTGCTGAGCACTTACGTTCCACGGCGGTCTTTTCGGGTTTCTACGAGCAGCTGAACCACAATGTCGTAGAACACGCGTCGAAGAGACTTGATGCCAAAACATTTGCGCAATGCCTCGATGCAATGGCCCAACGGGATGGCGGCGGAAAGAAGATATATGGTTTCAAAGCATCTTGGGATCAGCTGATGATGCTGCATCGGTCGCGCTATTTGGGCCGGTTCAAGAGAGTTCAGGCCGTGCATATGGTCCGCGAATGCCGCCTGGACCAAGCCGTCTCACTATTAATCGCCGACCAGACCAAAAGCTGGACCAGTCAGCAGCCAAGTGCGATGGAGTCAAGCATCAAGTACGACCCAAGGCAGCTGCGAAAAATTCTTTCCGCTATCCACGAAGCGGAACAGCTTTCTTCGCTTGCTTGTGAACTGCTAGAGATCGAGCGGCTGACGGTCACATACGATCAGGTGGTAGCCTCGCCAAAAACATCTGTAGCAAACATCGCAGACTTTGTGGGTCAAGACATCGGCGACTGGTCACCCCACCCACCGAAGATGGAGAAACAGGCGTCAGAGGTGAATTCGGCATTCAAGCACCGGTTCATTGCGGAGACACGGGGCCTTTTATAGTTCATCCGGAAACGGGGCTCTTGAGCATGTTGGCTTCGTGCCGGGAAATTGCCTCGTTAATATCCTCAATAAACTCAAGGTCTCCGTTCTCCAAAATGACCGCACTGTCACAGATGTCGCGTAACAAGGGCATTGAGTGTGTGACAACTATGGCGCCTGAGCTCTGCAGCCGAGCATTCAGAACTTCCCGGCTCTTAGTTCGAAATGCAGCGTCACCCACCGAAGTGACCTCATCGACCAGGTAGGTGTCGAACTTGATCCCCATTGACGTGCCGAATGCCAGCCTTGATCGCATGCCGGCAGAATACGTCCTGAACGGCTGAGTAAAATGTGGCCCAAGCTCCGCAAAGTCCCGAACGTAGTCCACCAGTTGATCCGTATCTACGCCATAGATCCTGGCAACAAAGCGGACGTTCTGCGCGCCACTTAGTTCTGGATGGAACGAGCCAGCAAAACCGACGGGCCACGAGATCGACCCCGTTGAATACACCTCGCCCATGGTTGGATCTTCGGTGCCAGCAATCATGCGCAAGAGTGTTGATTTCCCAGCACCGTTTCTGCCCAACAAAGCAATTGACCGACCCGACGGGAACACCGCATTGATATTCCGCGCCACGACCTTTCTTTCCGAACCGACGTTGTAGACCTTCAGGAGGTCTCGAAGCTCGATCATGCGTTACCTTTAGCTAGCGACGGTCCTTGACGCTAAAGAACACCAAGACCCCAATCGACCAAACCGTCAGCAGAAACAGACTGAGAAGACCAAAAAGTGTCCAGCGCTGCGGGAACTCGGACTTTTCAGCCAGCGTCGGCTGGATGTGTGCCGCAAGATAACGTGTTTGCCGGCGCGCCTCGGCGCGGGAACGTTCATGCGCGGCGAAAGCAACTGCATATGCCTGTTCAGCAATCTCACGATCTACAATAAGACGTTCATACTCTCCGACAATTGTCGCAAACACCTCGTCTCCGCCTCTCTCAGTGCCAAGCCCGAGCTTACGACGTTCCTCCTCAATCTGCTGCCGAATAACCTCGATACGACGCTCCCCCTGCTCAAGGCGCGGATCGTTTTCCCGCGTTGCGCCCCGCAGCAACTCGACCCCGAATCTGACCTTCAAATGCAGGCGACCGTACTTGGATCGTTACAGGCAAGACTGGCGGACACTCTGATCGAGGTCGAGTTGCTGCGGGGCGCAACGCGGGAAAA
>JBCAZO010000311.1:0-3852 GCA_038532975.1 Pseudomonadota bacterium | reverse complement strand
AGTGCCGTTTGAAAAGGCCTTGGGTCGATCACCAATAGCAAGTCACCTTTTTTTACGAGTTGCCCGTCTTCAAAATTGATGGACTCGATGTAACCAGACACACGCGGACGGATTTCCACGCGCTGAACTGCTTCAAAGCGGCCTGTGTATTCGTCCCAATCAACGATTGTGCGAACCAAAGGTTGAGCCACATCCACCGGGAGCGGGTCTTGCTGAGCGCTTGCGGTCGAGCCTAGAGGCAAAAGGGAAAGGCAACAAACAAGACGCAACAGCACTAGCGCCGCACGTCCAGAACTCCATCTGGACTCCATTGGGGTCACTCTCCGTCAATGATTCAGAAACTTGGTATGCTAACCTTAACGCCGTGATCGAAATTGGCAATGACACGACATGGCTCTGCCGAGTGCGGGTTTTGGGAGGTTTTCGCTCTAAGCGAATGTCAGCAATGCTAGCTGCAAACGCAGCATACTTTGACTGCGCTCAAGCTCTGGTATGGGCCATTCAAATCAGGCTAACTTGGACAGTTTGAGCGCATATAGATCAACTGGCTCGCTAATTCCTCGGATTATAGTTTTGCCCAGACTATTAGTGACCTCCAAGGTTTTCACGGCTTCCGCAGTAGCGCTGTCCAATGCAATGGGCGTTTGGAGCTTCTTGCAGGATGCCTCGAGGCGCGACGCCAGGTTCACGGTGTCGCCGTAGACCGTAAAGGCTTGGCGGCTGTCACTGCCAACTATGCCGGTGACGAGGTCGCCTGTTGCGACACCGATGCGGATGTCGAACCTATGCTGCTCTGCGATGGCCAGCAAAGCCTTTGACGCGTCGATCGCAGAATGCTCAGGTCGGTCGTTTGATACCGGCGCGTTGAAGGTCGCCAAGAACCCATCGCCCAGATAGGACAGAACGACCCCGCCGTTTTCTGCTACCACCTGGCTTGTGTCTGCCAGAAAGTTATCAAGTGACTCGATCACGGTTTCAGGATCGTGGCGAGCCGAAAAAGCCGTGAAACCGGCGATGTCCATCACGAGCGCTGTACCCCGGCTGCGTTGCGGCTTCATAGGGGCATCTTCCGCAATAAGCTGTTCCGCGATGGTTTCTGGTACATGCTTGCCCAAGAGGTCTGAAACACGCTCCCGCAGTGACTTCTCGCGCTCTCGCTCAACATCTGCTGCAACTTGGGCAAAGAACACCTCACGCGCCCGATAGACACCGACCGCCAGCGCAATGGTCGCAAAAAAAACCATGGCGGTTTCTTCTATGCGATTACCGCGGCCGATGAAGTCGATGGACAGAAAGATTTCTTCGTAGTCGGCTCGAGAGGCGATCGAAGGCATATCGGACCACGACAGAAAGCGCTGCATGCCAGTGACGATCCAGGCGAAAGCAGCCCACCAACCAACCACGATCATCCCACCGGTCCACAGAACCAGTCGCCAGGAAAGGCTGAGGCAGGACATCGCCAACAGTGGGAATAAGAAATAGATACCGTAAGCCCTGAACGCTATGATCTGGGGAACATCGTCGGCACGGCTTATCGGAACCAGGGCGAACGCCGCGCAAATTGCCAGAGCGTCGAGCGCGTAGATGACATACTTGATCCAGGGCCGGTCATAGGCTGTTCCAATGACTACCAGATGCGCGACGCCTAGAGCGGTAAAACCCAGGAGCACTATGATTGTTGCAAAGCGGGGGCTTACGTCTGGAAAAATAAAGAACGCAAGAACATACCATGCGAAAGCAGCCCCCGTGACCGCAGAGCGGCACACAAGGGCAAGACGCAGGCCGGTCTGTTCGGCCCGCGTCAATCGCGCGTGAGATTCTCGGGCGTAGGTATCTATGGTTTCTTCGGTCATTTGCCTGTGCATTCCAACACCTAGGCCGAGTGTCTCGTTTGGCACGCTCTAGTTTTTGGCGGCCGCCCGCTCCATCGCTTCGGCAGCAATTGCGCGGTCGCCGATCTCTTCGGTCATGTCAAAGACCATGCGGGTGACACGCCATTCGCCGTCGATCTGTGTGACGTCCCAGTGATACTCTCCGATCGGACGCCAAAGCGCGTCCCCGATCCAGTGCCGCCCGTCGACTGAAGCCGTTGCAGTGGCAGAACTCCCTTCGATTTCGACGCTAACTGGTCCAAGTTCGTGCCAGGTGGCGTCAAACCCTGGTACAATCCCCTGCCACGCCGTCATCAATTCTGCCGGTGTCATGGTTGCAGGGTCTCCGCCCCAAAGACTGGTGTAGTCGATTACGATCTCAGGGGCGAAGGCCGCCTCGGCTAGATCATAGGCCGCGCGGTCAACAGCGAGTGGGATAGAAGATACAAGAGTTATAATCTTGGCTGTCTGTGGGTCTCCTGCGGGTGAGAGGTCCTCGGCTGCATGAGCGGCGATGACGGGAAGCGCCGTAGCAATGGCGGCGGTGGCAAACAAACGTGTCATTGTGTAAGTCCTTTCAGCTTTTTTGATGATGGGTAGGACCGGGTTTGCCCGATCCCTTCAGCAGATCAGCCTTCGTCGTCCTGGGCAGCGTTGAAGTGCGTGGCCATGGTGTCCGCGGCGCGGGTGACGTCCTCGGGATTGTCGTAGAAGTCGAACTGCGTGACCTCTTCAAGCATCTCCAATGTGGCCTGACCGGCATAGTCTTCAAGGAATGCTCTTACGCCCTGCGGGATCGCTGCGGCCTCGGAATGTACAATGGCCAACGGCTGCGCCAGTTCGGCGGCATGATCGGCGGGATAGTAGGTGAGCCAGCCTTCCCAGCCGGCATTGTTCCACTTGTTGTCGTAGGCCGGGATCGCACCGCGATCCGCCTCGTAGTAATATCCGCCGATGGGCATCAGCACGCCTTCGGCACCTTCGGGTCCCGCTGCCGGGATGATCTGGCCGCCTGCGGCTTCTGCGGTCTGGCTGACTTCGATTAGCCCAGCAACTCCTTCGGCGCCGCCGTAAACGGCTTCCACGATCTCGCTATTCTGCAGCCAAGGTGCGACAAGACCGATGCGCTGCACGAGGTCGTTGCCGGACACTGCATCGATCATGTAGCCGGCAGAAGCACATATCCCGAGGCCATTGATGCGCGCGGCATCCACTTCGGGCAGCGTTGCCACAAACTCGAAAGCTGCGCGAATGTCGGACGTTTTCGCAGCAGGGCTTTCGACAAACCGAACGTTCTGCGGCAAATCGCCGGACTTGCCCCAACCGCGGAAATCGAAGGTGAAGGCAGCAAAGCCCCGCTCAACCATTTCCTCAGCGTA
The DNA here is from genome assembly GCA_038532975.1 of Pseudomonadota bacterium. GTDB lineage: Bacteria > Pseudomonadota > Alphaproteobacteria > Rhodobacterales > Rhodobacteraceae > Roseovarius. Next base: position 602 of record JBCAZO010000311.1, on the reverse strand, counting down.
AACGCTGGGCATTTGTTCCTCGACCGAGGTCCAGGCACCGGTCACAACGACGGTCGGCAGCGCCGAGCCGTCGTGGCCCTCGGGCAGGTACAGCGTTCCTGCAAGCGTCACACCTTCGTTGGTGAAAGTCACGCTACGGGTTTCGACTTGTGCAATCGCGGAAGTGGAGGCCATCAGAACGGCAGCGGTGGTGGTGGCAAACATTTTCATCGTGGTATCTCCGTTGTTTCATGTCTTGGGCGCTTGTGCCCGATGACATGAGAGATACCTATCCAGCCCTGCTCTTACTTGAAGCAGGCTGCTTGGCTTTTGAAGGATTCTGCTTTCTGCAGGTATCTCTCAGGCAGCAATTGTTGCGCGGAAGGCGCGCGGTGTCTGGCCGGTGACCTGTTTGAAACTGCGCGAGAAGTGAGCTTGATCTGCAAAGCCGCAATCCAGAGCGATATTGCCCAGGGGACGGTTCGCGTCCTCCATCATCTTGATCGCCTGTTCGATCCGGTACGCCAGCACGTATTGCATTGGGGTGGAGCCCAGGGTTTCCTTGAACACCCGGCTGAAGTGAGAAGGCGACATGCCAGCTTCTCGCGCCAGTTCCTCAACCG
>JBCAZO010000310.1:0-3855 GCA_038532975.1 Pseudomonadota bacterium | reverse complement strand
GATGATGAGCTGGAGGCCCGTGAATATGCCACGAGCACCGCGATGCTTGTTATACTGACCGGGATCGCCATTCCTCTGGTTCTATTAATCAATGTCGAGTTTTTCGTGGGCCTTCTGGGTGCCTCGGGGCAGGTGGCTGAACTGGCGGCAACCTATCTTTGGATCGTCGTGCCATTCACCTGGGTGTCGGGCCTGTCCATGGTCACAGTCGCGTCGCTCAGATGTTACGGTGAGCACCGGCTGGCGATGTATCCATCTCTTTTCGGGGCGCTGACCAATGCGGTGCTTGACCCGATCTTTATCTTCGCCCTTGGCATGGGCTTATCCGGCGCGGCCTGGGCAACGGTGGCGGCACGGTTCGTGACACTGGGCCTTGCCCTTTACCCGGCGTTGCGCAAACACAATGCGTTTGTCCGCCCCAACTTGCGCTTGCTCTGGCGTGATCTCCAGACGGTGACACATTTCGCCAGCCGGGCGGTACTGGCCAGTGTGGCCACACCCATTGGCACGGCGATCGTCACCCGCGAGATGTCGAAGTTCGGGCCAGAGGCGGTGGCCGGTATGGCCGTGATCGGGCGGATGACACCGGTTGCTTTCTCGGTCATTTGGGCGCTGTCGGGCGCCATCGGGCCAATCATTGGGCAGAATTTTGGCGCCGGACATGTAGATCGGGTCAGACGCGCGTATCTCGACGCCATCAAGTTTGTCGCGATCTATGTGCTTTGTGTAACTATGATATTGCTGGTCTTCCGTGGTCCGATTGCGGATCTCTTTAGTGCCGAGAACCTGACGAGGGACCTGATCTACCTCTACTGCTTCCCCTTGGCGCTGTCATCGTTCTTCAGTGGCGCGGTCTTTGTGGCGAGCGCGTCATTCAACACGCTGGGCCGCCCGTCTTATTCGACGTGGTTGAATTGGGGTCAGAATACCCTGGGCACTTGGCCGTTTGTCGTCGCGGGTGGGATCTTGATGGGCGCGCAGGGGGTTTTGATCGGACAGGCGCTGGGAAGCGTCATCTTTGCATCAATCGCGATTGTGTTGGGCTGGCGGCTGATCAAGAACCCCCCGCAGGAAAACATGCGTCATCGCAGCCATAGCGCGCTCTTTGGTCATGGCAGCCTTATTGCCCATACCCTCCAGAAACATATGGACGGCAAATGACGCTGACGCCGACAAAAACTGTACAATTTTGCAGGGACGCGGCAACAAGACCTTAGCGATTTGCCAAATCCCTGATCTGATTTTGGTTCAGCTGGCGCATTAGGAGAATAAGCCAATGGAATTCTTCACCACACACCACATTATAGAGGCCATTGGCTGGCTCGCTGTTGCATTCAAATTGGCGACGTTCTCGATGAACTCGATGATCTGGCTGCGTGTTATGGTGATTTTGTCGTCCGCCTGCTTCATCATCTACAGCGCTTTGTTTCAAATCTGGCCGCTTCTGGCGATTGAGGTCATCCTGCTCGCCATCAACGCCTATCGCCTCTACGAACTCGTAGCACTTCGCAGATTGGTGACGCATATGACCGACGACTCCGAGGCCGATTTCTCCGCCGCGATGGCCTATGGCAAAAGACGTGACATCCCGGCGGGTGATGTCCTTTTCGAAAAGGGCGATCCGGTGGACAGCTTGTATTATCTGGCTGAGGGCCTCGTTGAAATCGAGGGGCAGAATGTGACTGTGCCTGCGGGTAACATCTTTGGCGAGATGGCGTTCTTCAACAGCAGTGCCGAGCGCATGGCGACGGTTCGGTGCGTGGAGGACACGGTTGTTTATGAACTCAACGAGAAGCGCTTTACGCGATTGCAGTACGAAGACCCAAAATTCGCCATGGCCGTGATGCGTCTGGTCACCAAGCGGCTGGTGGCGAACGCCGCGCATGCGCAAGAGGCGTAGACCCGGGGGTTTCTTACGGACCAGAGAACGGTCCGAGAGTGTTTTCACGTCGAGAGGCTTGGGACACACGGCTGTAGAGTTGTTCAATTAACTCTTTGCCGTCTGAAGTCTGCCGCAAATGTTCAAGTGCGGGGCCAATAATTGGCTCAACTTGTTGATGGAAAAAGCTTGGGAAATGCTCAACCAAATCCATTGGGGAGTTGTATCCTAGCTTCTGCGCAAAGCCGGTCTCCAGGAATTCATGATAAAGCCCGCTTATCTTGGAAAAATAGTGGGGATCGGCAATTTGACCAATCAGATCAGCAGCCCTCACCAGCGCGGCTTCGGTTTCAGAGCCAGCATAATCTGGGTCGTCCGGCACGGGAAAACGCGTGTATTCGATCGCCTGTGCGATACGCTCCGCATCTACGATATCACTACTCGCAAATCGATGGCGGGCATAAATCATGCCGCGGTCAACATGGTAGGGTGCGAGGTAGGCATCAGTCGCCCCACGCGGTGGGCAGACCCGATCTCCTACGTCGTTGATGACCACCTCATTGGACTCGTCACCCCCACAAACGCCACGCGTAAAACCGATGTCATGCAGCAAAAGTGCCACGATGTAGTGGAGCCAATCCTCCGGAAGCACCCTGCTGGTTTTCTGTTTACCCTGGATGATCTGTTGCCCAACCAGCGTGACCATCATCGTATGCTCTGAATTGTGATATGATGCGTCACTGGCATCAATACGTTCCAAAGTTTCGCACGCCAGCTCATTTAAGAAATCTGCATACTGCGTCTTCTGTTCCGGGAAAGCTTGCAGGTAAGTTTCAGCAAGATGATCGCCAAAAGCAGCAGCTAACACTGCGGCGGGATTGAACATTTTTGCGTTCCCAACATCGCTGAAAGGCTTCGAGGTAGCTTAGGCAAAAGTCGAGGGCATATCAACCAACCCAAAGGTTCAACAGCCCTGCACGACTTCAATGTGAACAGATGTGACGACGTCGCTCGTGTTACATCAATTTTTCAAAAACCGCGAAGCGGCCGTATATCCGCCAGAGGCACCATCAACGAAATGAACGTGATTGTCCTCCATTATCGAGGGGACAATACAGGTCAGCATAGCCTCGGACTGAGTATGCAAGCCATATTGCACGATCCCGTCTTTCGCACCTTGTTCGAGCAAAGTCCGCAGATCCGCTTCTGTATCGCTGTCGCAATCCAGTGTCATTTTCAGCCCATCCTCGAATTTTCGAAAATCGGCATTTTCGCCCACTACACGACGATATCTGCGGGCATCAAACCCGCCAACTTTCAGGCCGGTTTTGATGAGTATCCAAGCGACAAAACTCTCGAACAATGCCTTTCGGCGCGCTTTGCCCAATGACCCTTGCCTGCGTTGTGCGTGCGCTTCAAGTTTGGCGCCGATTGGCGGCCATGAAACACCGGGGCCGTCCTTTGCTGCGGGATGTCCATTTGCCTCAAGAAGACTTATCCGATCAAGCACACGTAAAACGAATTCGGTGAACCTGGGCCAAGCTACATCGTCGTGGGGCATCACAATGACAGACATGATGACGCCGTTCTTGCTGGGCATGTGGCTCCACCGGCATGACAATCCTGTTAAATCTGGTGTCGCCCCCGGGGTTGCCTCCGGAATGGGATGTTCACCGGCTTTCATCTGCATTTCCGCCCAGTTGAGCCCACCTCCGCAAAACATTGCATAGTCGACGCCTTGCGAGGCTTGAAACCGGGCAACCTTCACATCAAACCCCGCTGAGCGGATATTTGAGATCGGTGCCATGCCAACACGCAGGTGCATATCAAACTCCTCATGCGCCCAGAGTTTGACAGCTGCCAACGCTTCGCTCGCGCGGTCCTTCCAGGATGGCGGGATCGCAAAACTTGCGCCATCACCACCGAAAATATACGGAAAGCACGCCCCGCTGTCATTTCCGCGCAAATTAATGCCC
>JBCAZO010000309.1:0-3884 GCA_038532975.1 Pseudomonadota bacterium | reverse complement strand
ACCACAGCCGTTCCCGAAGTCGAGTTATGAGACCGTGGCGTACGGCCCGCGCATCCATGGGCTTGCGAAGAACAAAGCGGAATTGGATGAGATCGTCGAGAAATCCCTGCGCCGCGCGGCGATCTGGGACGAGGTCAAGGACCGGTTGCAGGCACCCGGCACAGGATTGTCGGGCGGTCAGCAACAGCGGCTCTGCATCGCACGTGCCGTCGCGACAGAGCCAGAGGTGCTCTTGATGGACGAACCATGCTCGGCGCTTGATCCCATCGCCACTGCACAGGTCGAAGAACTGATCGATGAGCTGCGCAAGAATTACTCAGTGGTCATCGTGACCCACTCGATGCAACAGGCCGCGCGGGTGAGCCAGAAGACCGCGTTCTTCCATCTTGGCAACCTGGTGGAATTTGGCGAGACCAGCCACATTTTCACCAATCCCGATGATGAACGCACCGAAAGTTATATTACAGGCCGGATTGGCTAGGGTTTAGGCACATGCAGGAAGAACATATCTCCTCCGCCTTTGACCGCGATCTCGAAGCGGTGCAGGCGATGATCATGAAGATGGGCGGTATGGTCGAAGAGGCCATCATGAATGCCGCTCTGTCACTTGAGACACGCGACGAAGAGCTGGCTGAAAAAGTGCGCGTCGGCGACAAGGCGATTGACGCTCTGGAAGAAGAGATTGACGAGCAAACTGCACGGGTCATCGCGTTGCGTGCGCCCACGGCGATTGACCTGCGCGTGATCCTGACGGTGATGAAAATCGCTGCCAATCTGGAACGCATCGGCGACTACGCCAAGAACATGGCCAAGCGGACCACCGTTCTCTCGCAAATGACGCCGATCAACGGGGCGGCGGCCTCGCTTCGGCGGATGGCGCGGGAAACCGAACGCATGCTGCGCGACGCACTTGATGCGTACATCCAGCGAGACGAGAAACTGGCGCTGGAGGTGATCGCACGGGATCATGATGTGGATCAGATGTACAACGCGCTCTTCCGCGAGTTCCTGACCTTCATGATGGAGGATCCGCGCAATATCACGCCTTGCATGCATCTGCACTTCATCGCGAAAAATACCGAGCGGATGGGTGATCACGTCACCAACATCGCCGAGCAAGTGGTCTATCTGGTCACCGGGTCTTTCCCCGAAGACACCCGCCCCAAAAGCGACAAGACCTCGGTCGACCCCGAGGCATCGCCCCAGATCGGGTAACACGGCGGAGGACACGACATGGCAATGCAACAACCCAGTGTCTTGTTGGTCGAGGATGAACCGGCCCAGCGTGAGGTCTTGGCCTATAACCTTGAGGCTGACGGCTTTGCTGTCACCAGTGCGGGCAATGGCGAAGAGGCCTTGATGCTTGTGGATGAGGCCGCCCCGGACGTGATCCTGCTTGACTGGATGCTGCCCAACGTGTCGGGCATCGAGGTATGCCGCCGTCTGAAAACCCGACCCGAAACGCGCAATGTGCCCATCATCATGATTTCTGCGCGCTCCGAAGAAGTAGACCGGGTGCGCGGTCTTGAGACGGGTGCAGATGACTATGTGATCAAGCCCTATTCAGTGATCGAGCTGATGGCGCGTGTGCGCGCGCAGCTTCGGCGCACACGGCCCTCGACCGTGGGGCAGAGGCTGGATTACGAGAACATCGTGCTCGACTCAGAGACCCATCGCGTCACGCGCGACGGCAAAGAGCTAAAGCTTGGGCCAACCGAATTTCGCCTTCTGACGACATTCATGGAAAAACCCGGCCGTGTCTGGAGCCGCGAGCAACTCCTCGACCGCGTCTGGGGCCGCGATATCTATGTCGATACCCGCACGGTAGATGTGCATATCGGCCGCCTGCGCAAGGCGCTTTGCGTGCATGGTGGCAAGGACCCACTGCGCACAGTGCGCGGGGCAGGGTATAGTTTGGGGTGAGTGTCTGTTGTGCGGGACAAGGCGGACCTTGCTCAGCCTCCACTTCCTTTCGCTTACGCAGCTCAAACCATCCAGCCAAAGGCATATCCCGCTGTGAGCGAGCCCAGAACCGCCAACAGCAGATATAGCAGGAACGGCTTCAACTTAAGTACCGGCGCAATCGCCATCGCCCCCCAGATGCTGACAACACCTCCCGAGACCAAGAAAGCCATAGCAGCGCCTTTGGACATGCCGTTGTCAATCAATCCACGCGTGAGCGGTAGCGCAGCATATCCATCGATATAGGCTGGAGCACCTACAAGGACGGCGGCAGGGATGGCCCACCATTGATCTTCACCGACATATGCCGCAAGTGCGCCTGGTGTCAGCGCGGCTTTCAAAGCATACTCAGCCGCAAATGCGGGGATCAGGCAGATTAGGATCAACCGTGTGGTTGCCCAGAACTGTTTTCCGAAAGCCCGCCGCCGCACTGCTGTTTGCCAAACCTTTGGATTGAAAGTTTTGTCACCGCCACACTTCGCAACGCTCAATTGGCGCGCCAGGCGGTTGTCTCGAAGCGCGTTCAGCGCCCAAGGCGCTTTGACGAAGACTGCGGTTATCAGGCCACCGAAAAGACCTAATCCAAATGCCGCGAGCGTCTTACCAATAGCAAAACTCATCCCCAGTGTAGCAGCTGTCGTAGCAAGCATTGCAGGGTCTGTGATTGGGGATGAAAGCCAAAACGCCATAATTGGAGCGAGCGGCACACCTGCCGCCAAAAGCCCAGCCATTAAAGGCAACACCGTTACACCGCAGACTGGTGTGATGGCGCCAATTAGCGACGCTGCCACGACCGTTCGCAATGTTCTGCCTTCGAACGCAAGTGCAATGTGAGCATCTGCTCCGCTGGCGATAATCCACGCCGCCAAAAGAATACCCGGTATCACAATTGGGGCGACCGCAACTAAACCCGAAAGAACAAACTTGACGGTATTCATCGCATGGTCCGGCCAAGTCAAACCGAGCCCCACCAGCATGGCAACGCAAAATCCCCAGGCGACAATTTTCTTGCTCATTTTCGGGCGAGTGACAGTTTGATCGGCCATAGGATACCCCTTTGCACTTGAAAAATAGCGCTGGCCAAGTCATCTGTGAAACGAATTAAATAAATCTCTGGTATTGGTAAATCGAATGGAAAACCTGGATAGCGACTTGCTACGTACCTTTGTTGCAGTGGCTGAAACGGGAAGTGTCACGGATGGCGCGACACGCATCTACCGATCCCAGTCGGCAACGAGTCTCCAGGTCAAACGTCTTGAAACCATCTTGGGTCAACCTGTCTTTGAACGCCATGGTCGCGGCGTTGTTCTGAGTGAAACGGGTCGTCGGCTGCTACCGGTTGCCCAAGAAGTGACCGCTCGGCTAGATGCGGTGCTGCAGGATATTTCGCAAAATTGCGTCACTGGCAAACTCCGCCTGGGCATTCCAGATGATCATGGACGAGCGAAGCTGGCAGGTATCATTGCATCGTTTTCCCGCCACCATCCAAAAGTCGAACTGGATGTAACATGCTCTCTAAGCACTTGGTTTCCTGACGCGCTCGAAAAAGGAACACTGGACCTTGCAGTTTACGAAGTAGAACGTCCTCAGAAACATGAAGAAGTGTTGTTCGAAGATCCAACATGCTGGGTTTCTTCCGCGCACCGAGATTTTTCAACGAATGAATGTCTACCAGTCGCATTATTCGATCAAGCTTGCTGGTGGCGCGACGTGGCCATTGCGTCTCTTGAAAAACGTCAAAAGCCATATCGCGTCGTTTACTCCAGCCAAAGTGTATCTGGCGTGATCGCGGCAGTTGAAGCCGGAATTGCCGTCGGGATACTCGGTCGATCCTCGCTTAACGCTGGTCTTTCGGTTGTGAACAAGACTCTTGGCTTTGGAACGACGCCAGCATCTAAACTGGTCATGGCTGCAAATCCGTC
>JBCAZO010000308.1:0-3886 GCA_038532975.1 Pseudomonadota bacterium | reverse complement strand
TGCCATGGTGGCGCCACGCGCCAAAGCCGTCTTCGCCTCATAGGACAAAGCGCCAAAGCTCATGCCGGTGATATAGACCGGGATGTCCAGCTCCAGCGGCACTTTCGCGCGAGGGCCAATGATGGTTTTGGTCTCACACTTCTCGCGATACCCTTCGATCACGAACCGCGTCAGCGTGCCCGGCAGGAAGGTCAGGTCATCCCAATGCGGGATTTTCTTGAAGAGCGAAAAACCCCGCATCCGATACCGTCCCAGCTCGGATTTGATGTGGATGTCATCCATCACCCGAGGCGGGAAAATAAAGCTGTCGCCGATGCGGTTTACATCGCGGTCCAGCGCTTTTTTCTTCGGCAGATCTCCGTCAGCCATATGTCATATCCTTTCCTAAAGGGAATGGCACAGCCCCCGTGGGGGCCGGGGCCGATTTACAGAATGAGTTTCTTCTCGGTGGGTTCCAGATTGTCGTAATTCCAGAGCATCTTGCCCGCGACGATCTTGGTGAAATGATCCACGCCTTTGTCCGGCATCAGGCCATATTGCGTGAGCTTGCGCGTCAACCATGCCTTGTCGAGATCGGTCAGTTCCGCCTCAACCGCGTCCACACCAAGGCTCTTGATCTCGCCACCGACAAAAATCGTGCCGTCATACATCGAGTCGCCAAGGTTCTTGCCCGCATTGCCGCAGACCACCATGCGCCCCCGCTGCATCATGAAGCCCGAAAGCGCGCCAGTGTCGCCACCGACGATGATCGTGCCGCCTTTCTGGTCGATGCCCGTCCGCGAGCCAACCGAGCCACGGCAAACAAGATCACCGCCCCGAATGGCCGCACCAAACGTGGACCCTGCGTTCTTTTCGATCATGATCGTGCCGGACATCATGTTCTCGCCACAGGACCAGCCGACGCGGCCATTGATGCGCACGTTCGGCCCGTCGATGAGACCCACGGCAAAGTAGCCCGTCGAGCCTTCGATGATCAGGTTCAGCTTGCTGAGGATGCCCACGCCCAGCGAGTGCATGCCGCGCGGGTTCTTCAGCACAATCGTGCCATACCCCTCTTTCATCAGCTCGCGGATGCTGGAGTTCACCTCCGTGGTCGTCATCCCGTCGCAATCCATCTCGGTGCGCTTATTGAAATCCACGTCCGGCGCCCAAGGGTAGGTGAAGCGTTCCTCGGCATCGGGGTCAAATTCCACGTAAAGGGATTTACCCGTCAGCGCTTCGGTCCGCATACCCAGAGCAGTCACCCGCTCTTCCTGGGTCATTTCCTTCAGTTCTGCGTCAGTTACGCCTGCCATACCCGGACCTCCTCGTCATATGGGTCATATGTGTCGATCTCTTCGGGAAGGATCGCGCGGATTGCCACCTCTTCGGATGCCATGGCAATCAGATCATCACTTTCGTAGAGAACCAGCGGTTTTGCCGCCATTGTGTCCTTGGCCATGCCAAGCTGATCCTTCGTGGCCACCAGATAGGTGAACACACCGTCGATCTCTTCGATCGACTGGCGCAGGCTGTCTTCCAAAGACACGCCATTGGCCAGGTTGTGCGCGGTGTAGACCGCCAGAAGCTCGGAGTCGCAGTTCGACATGAACCGGTGGCCCTTGCGCTCCATCTCTCGGCGCATGATCCAGTAGTTGGTGATCTGGCCGTTATGCACAACGCTGACGTCATTGTAGGGAAACGCCCAGTAGGGGTGCGCTGATTTGATATCCACGTCCGATTCCGTGGCCATCCGTGTATGCCCAATCGCATGCGTGCCCCGGAAATCATTCAAACCATAGGCCTCGGACACCACGGTCGCATCGCCCAGATCCTTGATCAGCTCCAGACCACTGCCCATCGACAGGATCTCGACGCCTTCGGTCTCTTCGATATGCTCGGCCATCTCGCCGGTGTCGCCGTCATGGGTCAGCACATAGCGCAGCGAATATTCGCGCGGGGCGTCCTTGGATTTCACCTTGGCGCCATGTTCGGCCAGGATCTCTTCGACGGTTGCCACCCGGTCCTTGATGACCTGATGAATGCCGCGGCCCTTTTCCATGTCCTCGGCCTCGGCCACCTTGATGCGCATGATGTAATCGCCCTCGGTGGGGGTCCCATACACCGCATAGCCGGTGCTGTCCGGCCCCCGATGTTTCAGGGCTTGCAGCATCGCGGTCATTTCTGACCCCACGGCACTGCTTTTGCCCTTGTGAATTAGTCCAGCAATTCCACACATGTGAAAGCGCCTCCTCTGGGTTGCGTGTTCGTTTAAAGCGGCGGCGAGTTCCTCAACCCGCCGCCAATGTCATGGTCTGCCTCAGGGAAGACATTCCATGTAAGTCTCGTTGTCCCAATCTGTCACTGTGGACATGAACCGGGCATATTCGTCGTATTTATACTCATGGAACAAACGGTACATTTCGCCGGGCATGCCACGCTTGACGACTTCATTGTTCTCAAGGAAGTCCAGCGCCTCGCCAAGCGACATTGGCAGCTTCTTCACCTGCTTGCCGGCTTCGATGGCCTCGTAGATGTTGCGCTCTTCGGGCGCGCCGGGGTCAAGCTTGTTGTCGATGCCGTCATCCATCGCCGCCAAAAGCGTTGTGCCCATAAGATAGGGGTTCACCATCGAGTCGACCGACCGGTACTCGAACCGGCCCGGCGCCGAGACGCGCAGACCTGTTGTCCGGTTCTGGAAACCCCAGTCCGCAAAGACCGGCGCCCAGAAACCCGTGTCCCACAAACGACGATATGAGTTCACAGTGGAACAGCCAACAGCCGTCAAAGCCTGCAGGTGGTGCACCACACCGCCAATGGCCTCAAGGCCTTCTTTACCCGGCATTTGCGGGTCGTCATCGTCCGGCATGAACGTGTTCTCACCGCCTTTGACATACATGTAGTTGTCGCGCATGCCCGGCAGGTCTTTTTCATCATTGCCGCATTTCACGAACTCATCTTTGCCACCCCGCCACAAGCTCATGTTGTGGTGACAGCCAGAGGCCGACACACCCATGAAGGGCTTGGTCATGAAGCAGGCGAAGATGCCGTTTTCACGCGCCACTTGCGCACAGATCTGGCGATAGGTTGTCAAGCGGTCGGCGTTGCGCAGAACATCGTCGAACATCCAGTTCAGCTCGAGCTGACCCGGCGCATCCTCGTGGTCGCCCTGGATCATATCAAGGCCCATCTGGCGGGCGTATTTGATCACCTGCATGCTGACAGGACGCAGCGACTCAAACTGGTCGATGTGATAGCAGTAAGGCTTGGAATAGCCGTCTTTCGGCTTGCCGTTCTCGTCGAACTTCAGCCACATCATTTCCGGCTCGGTGCCGATCCGAAGGCTGCGGCCGTGCTTTTTCTGAAAGTCTTCATGCATCCGGCGCAGGTTGCCGCGGCAATCCGAGGTCAGGTATCCGCCCGGATTTTCCTTTTCTTCCCGGTTGCGGAAAAGCGTGCAGTAGAATCGGCCAATCTGCGGCGCCCAAGGCAGCTGCATGAAGGTTTCAGGCTCAGGAATGCCGACAAGTTCAGCAGCCTCCGGACCATAGCCCAGATAATTGCCCGCACGGTCGGTAAAGAGGTTCACCGTGGCGCCATAGACCAACTGAAATCCCTTCATGGCAACGCTTTCCCAGTGATCGGCGGGAATGCCTTTGCCCATGATCTTGCCGGTTACCGAGACGAATTGCAGGTAAAGATACTCAATGCCTTTGGCGTCGATCATCTTCCGCACTTCTTTGATTTTCTCGGCGCGCCCTTTCGCTTCTACGAATCTTTCGAGATCAGTTTCAGCCACGATTAAACTCCCTGATGTTGTGCAGTCCGCCGATCTGTCGCCGAAGAACCGCGTATTTTGTTTGGTGGCAGGGAGTCGAAAAAGTCTCCCCTAACATCGACGATTCCC
>JBCAZO010000307.1:0-3926 GCA_038532975.1 Pseudomonadota bacterium | reverse complement strand
CCCATGTGCTTTATGCCGCCCTTCGATCTGACCGCCGCGGCCGGACAGATGCAGGGTAGAAAGCAAACCGGGCGCGATGGTTTTTGCATGCCTCGCCGCATGGCGGATGCGGTATATGTTGGAACTCTGATGCCATGAACGTCAAACCGGTTCTTAAAACCTGCGTCACCTGGCTGAGCCTTCTTTTAATTGGAATTGTCCTACTTGGACTCACTGGTCAGGTGTTTGCGCCCGGAAACTCCGCTGCAGTGATCCGCTTTCCTGCTGGTTTACTGCTGGTCATGCTTATCCCGTTGCTCTTGTGGGGCAGGGCGACGTATTTGGCGACCCTTGCATGTTCTGCCGCTTTGGCTGCCCTTGTCCCACTGGGTCTGGGCTATTTTAAGCCCAACCCACCTTGCGAGGGACCGTGCCTGACGCTTTACCAGAAGAACCTGATGAGCAAGTCGTGGCCGCGGGAGCCGTTAGCCGAAGAGCTTGTCGCGTCACGGGCCGAAATTGTCACCTTGCAAGAAGTTTCCGACCATAACCGCAAGTTCATGCCGCAGCTTTTTGAGGCCTATTCCTTTTCGATCACCTGCCCCTTTCGTCCACATCAGGAAGTTGCGCTGCTGACGTCCTTGCCGGTCGTAGAAAACACAGAATTTTGTCTAGACGGCGCTGGCATGGCGGCTGTCCAGGTCGTTCTGGCCAACCAAACGCCGCTTTGGGTTGTGTCAATACATCTGGAATGGCCCTTTCCCTATGATCAATTTAAACAGGCCAGCCTTGTGGAAGACAAATTGCAGTCTATGCAGGGACCGATCCTGATCGGAGGGGACTTTAACATGGTCACCTGGGGTGGCAGTGTGATCCGGCTGGCCAAGGCGGCACGCGCCGAAGTGTTGGGACCATATCGAAATACATATCTTTCTGGCCGACCATACTTGCCGCTTCCCATCGACAATGTGCTCGTGCCCGAAGGTGCTGAAGGGCATTTGGAACGGCGCCCTCGATTGGCATCAGACCACATGGGTTTGCTGGCGCGGATTAAGTTGCCCTAAAATCCTCTGACTTTCTCTCGCCGCGCACTACCATCGATGACATCGGAGGTTTGCCATGATCCGCTTATTCGCGTGTCTCATCTGTTTTACGTTTTCAACCGGACCCCTCTTTGCACAAGAGCGCACTGAACGCACGCCAAGCCATTGTCGGGCCGTCGCCGAGGCGGCACCGGGTCTCACCTACCTGCATCGCGCGTCGTTCAGGGACGCCGTGCCGACCAATCGCGTGCGCATCCATTACATTGCCCATGCTTCATTTCTTATTCAGTCTCATGGCGGCACTGACGCAGTCACGGATTTCACCGGGTTTGTCGGAAATGTGGATTTCATCCCTGACGTGGTCACCATGAACCACGCGCATTCTACGCACTGGACCGCTTTCCCTGATCCCGCCATCCCGCATGTACTGCGTGGCTGGGGCGAGGAGTTTGGGCAAGGGATCGAACATCACCTTGATCTGGGGGATATGGTGATCCGCAATGTCTCGACTGATATCCGTGCTGCGTTCGGGACAGTCTCAGAGCCCAAGGGCAATTCCATTTTTGTTTTTGAAACGGCGGGCCTGTGTATCGGGCATCTTGGGCATCTGCATCATCAGCCCACGGATGAACAATATGCGGCGCTGGGCCGGGTCGATGTGCTCTTGGCTCCGGTGGATGGCGGATACACATTGCCGATTGATGAGATGATCATGGTGATCCAGCGCCTGCGCTCGTCCATCGTGATCCCGATGCATTGGTTTGGCGACGCAACTTTAGCGCGGTTCCTCAGTGGGATGGAGGACAGCTTTGCTGTGGTTGAAACCGGAGAAAACGCACTGACCGTCTCGCTTGATACGCTTCCATCTCAGCCGACGATTATGCTGCTCAGACCGGCTTATTTAATTGATCCGGTTGATTGACAAGCCCAAAGCCCGTCTTGGACTTTTGCAAAATCTGTCCGAAAAAGACTCGACCTGCTAGCGGCGGCGGTCGCGGCGCGCGCTCATCGGCTGAAACGCCACGCCGACATGCGCCTCACAATAGGGTTTGCCGGATTGCACGGGCAGGCCGCAGAACCAGAAATCATCGGTCGCCGGATCGCCCACCGGCCATTTGCAGGTGCGTTCGGTCAGTTCCATAAGCGTCAGCTTCTTGGCCTTTTTCTCGATCTCGTTGACCTTGGCCAAAGCCTCAGGGTCAATTTCGTTCGCTGACGGTTGCGGCGGCAAAGGCTGTCCTGCGGGAATAATCGCCTTCACGCGGCTCACAGGGGCAGCGGGTGCCGCTTCTTTGGGGGCTTCGGTCTTGGGTTCTGCCTTTGTAGCCTTTGCACGCGTTGCAGGTTTGGCTTTGGCGGTCGACTTGGATTTCGCGCCGCCATCCGATCCCGCCGAACCACTGCGGTTGGAGAGGCCCAGACGATGCACTTTGCCGATCACGGCATTGCGGGTCACACCACCAAGTTCCTTGGCAATCTGGCTGGCCGACTGGCCTTCGCCCCACATTTTTTTCAACAGCTCTACGCGCTCGTCGCTCCACGACATGGGCCACTTATCCTTTGCAAACGGCCATCTTTTCGCGATAGCCCGGTTTTCATCCCGAAGGCCTTATTCTAAACACTGTAGGGCGAGTTACAAGGCATTGTGACTCAAGAAACCACAGCTTATGCAGGAAATCTGATGCAAGACCGGGCCGATATGGGGATGCGTCGCTTTGGGCGCGTGAATTGGCTGGGGCTTTACACGCTGGCCATGCGGGAAATCCTGCGGTTTTTGTCCGTCTGGACGCAAACACTGTTGGCGCCTTTGGTGACGGCAGGCCTATTCATGGTGATTTTCACCATTGCGATTGGAACACGCCGGGGCGACGTGATGGGTGTGGATTTCGCGCTTTTCATAGCCCCTGGCATCCTGATGATGACCGTTATCCAGAACGCCTTTGCCAACACCTCGTCTTCCGTTGTGATTTCCAAGGTGCAGGGCAATATCGTCGACACGCTGATGCCGCCGCTGTCAGGGTTGGAGATGGTCCTGGGGTATCTCGCGGGGGCCTTGGCACGGGGTGTGCTGGTCGCCGTGGCTATATCCATCGGGTTGGCCCTTTTTCTGAACCTTGTGCCCGAGCACCCGTTCGTGTGGCTGGGCTTTGTGGCAATCGGTTCGGTTTTCCTTGGGGCTTTGGGCCTTGTTGCGGGTATTTTCGCCAACAAGTTTGACCAGATGGCGGCGATCACCAACTTTGTCGTCACGCCTTTGGCCTTTCTGTCCGGGACATTTTATTCGGTGCAGGATCTGCCACCGGTCCTTTCAACAATCACGCATTTGAACCCGGTCTTTTATCTGATCGACGGGGGGCGATACGGGATGATAGGCGTATCGGATTCAAGCCCGGTGCTTGGCTTTGCGGTCGTCGGCGCCTCAACGCTGGTCGTGTCCGCACTGGCCTGGTGGATGTTTCACAAAGGCTACCGGCTTAAACCTTGATAAGCCTATCGGCAAATGGCCTCGGCGCGCTCTTCATAGTTGCGGTACGCCTCCCAGAAGCGCTCATCGCTGGCCCGATCCGATTGGCGCACTGATTGCGCTGCGGCCGGATCAGAATAGAAGGTCACAGCGCGGTTTTGTTGCGATGCGGTCAGTGTTTCATTGGCGGCATACTGGATACACCCACATAATGCGCGTGTGCGCGCCTTACGATTGGAGGCCAAACATGCTTGGCTGATGGGGCCAGACGCAACCGGTGCGATGCGGGCCACTGAGGTGGGTGCAGGGGCCGAGGCCGGTGTCACGCGCGGTGTGTTCTCAAACCGCTTAGGTCTGCTGCAGGCCGCCAGGCACAGCATCATCACAACATTCAACGCGTATTTCATATCTGGATCGTACCCTGCTCGAATACTGACAAC
>JBCAZO010000306.1:0-3933 GCA_038532975.1 Pseudomonadota bacterium | reverse complement strand
GGCACACCTGCCGCGATCTGCATCCCCTCGGCGGCGAATTTTTTGCCGTTCTGAATGTCCGGGTCATCGGTGTAGCTCACCACCACACCCGGCGCGCCAAAGCCTTCGGCGGCAACAGAGGTCACGCCCTTGTCAGCCAGCATGGCGCGCACGCCATTGCCCAACGCCCATTGTGCATCGCGCAGCTTTTCAAACCCGAACTCTTTGGTCTCCAGCATCGTGTCACGAAACCCGCGCAGCGCATCGGTCGGCATGGTGGCGTGATAAGCGTGCCCGCCGTTCTCGTAGGCCGCCATGATCGAATGCCATTTCTTCAGATCAATCGCAAAGCTGTTGGAATTTGTATTCTCCAGCCGTTCCAGCGCTCGGTCCGACATTATCACCAGCCCGGCAGAAGGCGAAGCCGACCAACCCTTTTGCGGGGCGGAGATCAGAACATCCACACCGGTGGCCTTCATATCGACCCAGGCACAGCCCGAAGCGATGCAATCGAGGATCATCAATGCCCCAACATCATGGGCGGCTTTGGCCAATTCAATGATATAGTCATCGGGCAGGATAATGCCCGCGCTTGTTTCCACATGCGGGGCAAAGACCGCGTCGGGCTTGGCCTCGCGAATTTTTGCTGTGACCTCTTCGATGGGCGCAGGGGCGAAGGGGGCGGTCGCGCCATTGCCGGTCTGCCGCGCCATGCAGACGGTTGTGTCAGAGGTGAATTGGCCTGCGTCAAAGATCTGCGTCCAGCGGAAAGAGAACCAGCCGTTGCGCACAATGAGCGCATGAGCATCCGTTCCAAACTGCCGCGCGACCGCCTCCATCCCATAGGTGCCGCCGCCAGGGATCAGCGCCACGCCATCGGCATTGTAGACCTCTTTCAGCATGGATGAGATGTCGTTCATAACCTTCTGAAAGGATTGACTCATATGGTTTAACGAGCGATCCGTGAAGACAACGGAATATTCCAAAAGGCCATCAGGATCGATGTTTGGCAGAAGGGCGTTCATTGGGAGCTCCGCAAAGGTGTTCAAGGTAAGTGCGTTAGCGGAAACATACCACGGCTCCGCAAGGCGCGCATTGTGTATTCCCGTCAAAGACCTGCGGCTTTTCGACCGTTTCAGTGAAGATCACTTGCGTGGCGCCCAGAATGCGCTGTCCTGAATGACGCTGGCTACTGCCAGCGCCTTTTCCGCGAGATCGCTCGGGGTATTGTCCCTCAGCGCGAGCCGCTCCATGCGTTTGTAAAGCCGCCGAGACGTGTAGAAATCAAAGACATCCGTGTTGCGACCACCTTCCCAGAACGTTGTCACCCAGATTGCCGCTCCAGAATTGCACCAGTCTAAATAGAGGCGATGTGTCAGTACATCATCAGGAGCGGCCCACACTTGATCTAATAGATCATCCAAAGGCCAGCCTGCTTCTGCGAACATGCACAATACATCGTCCAGGTAATCGCCTGTTTGAGATTCAGCTATGAAATGGTCGAGATACTTGCGTTGGAAATTGTCAATGACGGCCCATTCCGCGCCTGTCCATTGCGTTTTGTCGCCGGTTGGGAAGCGGTTTACGCTGACCTCCAGGGCCACCATCGATAGGTCTTCGCCGTTGGCCAGAACCTCAAGAATACGCGGCAAAAGATACCCCCAAATTCTCTTTGAAAGGGGTATATCGGACGCGGCAAAATACCAGTCCTGTAAATAATGCAGCGGCAGTTCCCGGATGGGCGGGTTGAAGAAATCCTTCTCGATCTTGCGACACATGCAGCATCCTTGGCAGACCCCAATCTCTGTCGGCGTGGGATAGTTGAACACCCGGTAAGCTTCCTCGATCACCTCATAAAGCGGATGATCCGGCGCGAGTTTGGCTTTCAGCGGTTTTTCGATCTTGCGGGACATGGGCTCAGTCTATCATCGGTCTCGCCTTAGCCAATAGGCCCAGGCCGCTGTTCCTCGCTCAGAAGTACATTGGCTTCCACATCCCCCACACCCGGCAGGGTCATGATCCGGCGGTGTAGAATATCTGGTGCGTGCGTTTCTTTTAGGGGATCACCCCGCGCGTTTTGCGGCGATGCGTGCTCTGAGGCATGGCCATTCCGGCACCATTTGACAAAGTTGCCATTCGCGTTTTTTCCGCCCCAAGCGGCGCAACCAGACAGGTTTCGCAAGGTATGTCTCTATCCGGGCTATCAACCAATCTTCCGAAAACCCCGTCCATTCTCCGGCCACGCTGTAAAGGTTGGGCAAACAGACCGGCGCGACCTCGTCACGGAGGATCACATCAATGTCTTCCAGCGTCATCGGAGCGGCCAACAGAACGCGTTCGATATAGTCGAAATGCAGGGTTACATCGGTATCGAGAAACAGGTCAGACAAGGCGACCCAGACCTTTTCGCGCTCAGACAGGTCTCGCGTCATCCAATTGGCCCTGGGAGTTTCTCTTCGGAAAGCAGCACATTGGCCTCCACATCGCCCACGCCGGGCAGGGTCATGATCCGGCGGCGCAGGACGCGTTCGAAATCAGGAATATCGCGCGCAACAACCCGCAGGCGGTAATCATAGAGGCCTAGTACATGCTCAACGGTCTGCACCTCAGGAATGGCGCTCACGGCGGTCTCAAAATCCTGCAGGCTCACGCGCCCCTTGGTGGCTAGCTTCACGCCCAGAAACACCGTAACGCCAAAGCCGAGCTTTGCGGCATCAAGCTCCAGCCTTCGCCCGGCCAGAACACCGGCATCGCGCAACCGTTTGATACGCCGCCAGACCACCGGTTGTGAGGCCCCATACCGACGTGCCAATGCCCCGGTGCTGACCCGCGCATCCCGCGCCATCGCCCCCAGAAGCTTACGGTCCAACTCGTCCAACTCAATCATATCGGCAGGCTTTCGTCCGATTTGATCCGCGCCACATGCATCAGCGCTTCGATCTCGGCAATGTGGGGCAGGGTGAGGATGCGGTCGCGGTAAATCTCCTGGTAATGCGCCATGTCGCGGGCGATTACCGAGAGACGCACATCCACCCGGCCCAGGAAGGTCTGGCACTCCAGCACTTCGGGCACTTGCCGCGCCGCGTCGAGAAATTCGTCAAAGGCGCGCGCATGGGTCTTGTCGAGCGTGAAGCGCAGAGACACCTCGACCGAATAGCCCAGTTTTTGCCAGTCGATCCGCCCTGTGACGCCTTTCAGGATGCCAAGCTCCTCCAGCCGCGTGATCCGCCGCGCGGCGCTTTGCGGGCTAATGGCACAGCGCTCTGCCAGTTCTGCCGGGCTGAGCGTCGGATCAGACTGCAGGTAGCGCAGGACTCGGCGATCTTCATCTTTGAGCATTAAAATACCGAATACTTATAAAAATCAGAATAGAATTATCAGATTAAGTAAAAGATTAACAGAGTCTAAAACTGTTTCGCGCGCGAAACATTCTGTATCACCTCTGCCAGATGACAAACCGGAAGGAAGCGAGACATGCGTGTATACTACGACCGCGATTGCGATATTAACCTGATCAAAGACAAGAAAGTAGCCATTCTGGGCTACGGCTCTCAGGGTCACGCTCATGCGCTGAACCTGCGTGACAGTGGAGCGAAGAACTTGGTCGTTGCGCTGCGCGAAGGCTCAGCCAGCGCCAAGAAAGCCGAAGGCGAGGGCCTAAAGGTCATGGGCATTGCCGAGGCGGCGGCCTGGTGTGATCTGATTATGTTCACCATGCCGATGAATTGCAGGCCGAGACTTACAAAAAATACGTACATGACAACATCCGAGAAGGTGCGGCTATGGCGTTTGCCCATGGTCTCAACGTGCATTTCGGCCTGATTGAGCCCAAGCCCGGCGTCGATGTAATCATGATGGCCCCCAAAGGCCCCGGTCACACCGTGCGCGGCGAATATGTCAAAGGCGGCGGCGTGCCCTGCCTTGTGGCGGTGGACAATGACGCCTCCGGCAAGG
>JBCAZO010000305.1:1935-3978 GCA_038532975.1 Pseudomonadota bacterium | reverse complement strand
GCGTTGTTCTGGCCATGCCCCAGCTTAAACCGGCGGATCAGTCGGCCATCACCATGCGTATCGCCGAGACCGGATGCGAGGTGCATGCCCTGCCCTCATTTGCGGATCTGATCACCAAATCAAGCGTCGCTCCATCGGATGTCAAACCGGTGGATATCAACGAATTACTCGGACGCGCCCGGCTGGAAGACGATCTGCCGGTTTAAGCTGGGGCATGGCCAGAACAACGCGTTTGATGTCAAAGCGGTTCACCAGGCTTTGCAGTTTGCTCGCCGGGTAAACCCGGAGCCCGGCCACAGTCAGACCCTGTATGCGGCGATCCTCGTCAATGAAGGCCACCGGTTCCACCGTGTCGTCGACGCTCAGAGCCGCTGCAAGCTGTTGGCCGGTCTGACCCGCCCCGTAAATCAGGATCGGAAGCCGAGACGTGCCCTGACGATAAACGGCAAGAAGAATACGGCGCAGAGCCAGACGTGCACTGACGGCGAGGATCAAAAAGACCATGCCTGTCATCACATAGGCGGCCATCGGCAGGGCGAGATGCGGCATCGCAAGGCTAAGCGCAACACCAGCGCCGGTCAGAGACGTCGCAACCAGCGCTGTCTCGACCACACCCTGTACATGGTAGGCATTAAGCTTGGTCTTGTGCAAACCAAGGGCAAAGATAAGCAGAGCGCCGACAGGTATGAGTACGCCCAAAGCTGCCAGAAGACTGTCTTGTGGCATGCTGAGCGCGGCCGCACCCCACAGGATCCAAGCGGCAAAGAAGAGTGAAATGGGGATCAGACTCAGATCAAGGGCAAAGCTGATGAGCCGCTTTTGCGCCTGTGTCAGAGAGTTTGCGAAATGAAAAAGTGTCTTCGACATACCTTACCCAAAGTGCACACCGCCCGGGATTGGCCAAAGCAATGTCGTTCCAGCAAAGCCATTTGCGACCTTTTGTGTCGCTTGGCTGTTCAAAACATAAGTTTGCGCTTTTATATTGCGCAAGGTGTTAACCCCACTCAGCCCCGCAATTCACTATGTTCTGATCACGCGCGTTGATTTCGTGAGCATTGGCGTGCCCGATCCGCCACAGCCGACATGCGCAAACGTCATCCAAAGCAAAACGAGGTCGCGCCAAACTGTACTGTTGTCAGTCCAATAAAGATCAAGCCGCGCCTTGGCCGGTATGCATTGGTGAATATAGACTGCATCTGCTTCTTGAGCGGTATGACATTGCCCAAGTAAGCGTTCCTCTGTTTCATGAAAGAAAAGGGTCGCAAACCCCGTGATGCCGGGGCGCGCGCGCAGGACCTCTTTGTAGATATCCGGGCGCAGGTTTACGAAACGCCGCAGGGGCGGGCGCGGTCCAACAAAACTCATGTCGCCGCGCAAAATATTGAAAAGTTGAGGAATTTCATCTAGGCGCGTCCGTCTTAAGAGGCGACCAAAGCGTGTGACACGGTCGGATTTGTAGCCGCCTGTCACAGAGTTGTCCGCGCTGCCTTCGCGCATGGTGCGAAACTTCCACAAGGTGAACCCCCGGCTGCAAGTTTTCATGCGTTCAGAGCGGTAAAAGACGGGCCGTCCATCCAGCAAAAGCACACAAAATGCGATCAATAGGCCGGGCAGAAACAGGATCGATCCCAGTAGAATTGCCAAGCTCACATCCATGCAGCGTTTGGAAAACCTCATGACGCGGCCTCAAGCGCGCGCCAGTCGGCAATAAGATCACCAGCTGTTTCTTGCCTTGTTATGTCCGGAAACGTGGTGATCAACTTCGAGATATCGAGTGTAACATTTTGCACCGCGGTCTCTGGGGCAGGGCGCCAGACGATTTCTTTGTCTGCAGCTTTGGCGATATCCTCCATGCCTATTGAGGCCACCGAAGCCACGTTCAGCACCTTTGGAACGCGTTTGGCTTTTGCCAGCTGTAGGATCACCTGCAAAAGATCCCCCGCCGCCAGATAGCTGCGTTGCGGGCCCAAACCGTTTTCAAACTGATCCAAATAAACGGGGGCGTCGCCCGTCAATGCCGGGGCAAGGCTATCGGCCCCCACC
>JBCAZO010000305.1:0-1925 GCA_038532975.1 Pseudomonadota bacterium | reverse complement strand
CTGGCGCCCTGCCCCAGAGACCGCGGTGCAAAATGTTACACTCGATATCTCGAAGTTGATCACCACGTTTCCGGACGCAGGATAACATCCTCAGGATCACCCTCTTGTGCAGTATCAGAAACCCGCGTCTCCATCGCGCATTTTGCTGCGCCATATGGGTTTACGGGGGTCATAGGGGCCTCTTCGGTTAAATCCTGGCCAGGGCCGTAGACAGCGGCAGATGACATGTGCACCACACGCTCTGCGCCGCAGTGACGGGCCACCTTGCGGCTTAGATCAGCCAGTTCGGAATTCTGTGCCAAGGCGCGCTCATCTCCATCGGTGCGCCCCCAAAGCGCGACGACCATGTCGCATTTCGGAAGCCGGTCAAACGGATCACCGGGCGACCAGCGCAGGTCTGCGTCATGGCCACGGGATTGAAACAGGATTTCAACCCCGCCGCAGTCCGAAAGCCCGGCGGCGGCGTGCAAAAGCCGCCCCAAACGTCCACCGGAGCCGGTGATCAATACGCGTCTTACTTGATGCAAATTGGTTTCAATCCCGTTACGACGACAAGGTTCTCAATCACCTTATGTCTATACGGGTTTCAGCGGCTTTTAAAAATCAAAGGCTTAGAGACGGACAAAAATATTCTTTTGCTCGCTGTCTTTCCCAGGGTCGTCTTCCGAAAGCAGGTTCAGTTCTTCCGGCGCGTTGGGAAAGTCTTTGTCCGCCTCAGGCTTGCGGGTTGTTTCGAACTGCACCGCTTTGAAATCAAACACATCCTGCGCTGCGTCCTCTAAGTTTTCGGTTTCAGGGCGCGGCATGTCTGATGGGGCTGTCATCAGCATAGGAATGTCCTGCATCGGGCGGGATGTTGAGCGCGCTGTTTCGTTCAGCGTGACCCGGCGCGGCACAATCTTGTGTCTAAGGCTTCGTGGTCCTGTAATTCGGTGCCGTCCGACAAGTGCCGCCTTGCGAAGTTCGGAGCGCCGCAAGCTGGAATAAGACAGAAGCACAGCGCACACCATAGTCAGATCTCGCCAGAAATCACTAATCGTACCGGTTTGAACCAAAAGGAAGTTCTGCACCAGACTTGAGGAGAGCACAAAAAGCGCCAAGGCCAGGCAGCTAAGCCTCAATTGCCACCCGGTCATGTAAACCACGGTGAGCGAAAACAGCAGCATTGTGCCAATGAGGTCGGCTGTCATCGGGTTGGAATAGGCGACAAACAAGGCGGTGGGTTCAAAGCCGGAAATCAACCCCATAGAGATCGCAAGAAAATAGGACCCGACCACAATGCGGATCAGGTTCAGACCAGTATGGTCCAGCCAGGTTTGCGTTCTTGGTGTCACGCGCTTGTTTATCCGTTCTAGCACCGCCCAAAGGGCGCTACATCCCTTACACGGGTGCTAGACTGCTTAACTATTGCGGCACAATTGGACCAAAACCTTGGCAAATCCTGTGAATTTGCGGGGTTTACTCGACCGGCTGGTCCTCGGTTTCTTCCTCATCCCCGGTCTCGGCAATCCAGGCGACACTGACCACCTGCTCGCCCTTACCAGTGTCAAACACCTTGACCCCACCGGCACTGCGCGAGCGGAAGGAAATGCCATCCACAGGCACGCGGATTGACTGACCGCGTGATGTGGCCAGCATAATCTGATCTTCCATCTCGACCGGGAAAGACGCCACCAAGGCGCCGCCGCGCATCGCCTTATCCATCGCCTGCACACCCATGCCGCCGCGACCGCGCACAGGGTAGTCATGGCTGGAGCTTAGCTTGCCTGCGCCTTGCTCGGTGATCGTCAGGATCAGGTTCTCAGCGGCTTGCATTTCTTCAAACCTTTCCTGGCTGATAGAGGCATTTTCACTGCCTTCTTCGTCACTTACAGCCTCTTCTTCAGATGCCCCTGCCATCGCGCGACGCATTTTAAGGTAGGCCA
>JBCAZO010000304.1:0-3986 GCA_038532975.1 Pseudomonadota bacterium | reverse complement strand
CATAGCGCGGTGAGGGGCAGAGCGCCCGCATCGCATCGCGATCAAGCTTTTCCAGTGCCGTATAGCCATAGCGCTCTGCCAAGAAATCGGCATAGGCGTGCTCTTCGTCCACTTCGCCCTTGGTAAAGCCGGCATGGGCAATCCCTGGCTTAAGGTGGCAATCAATCTTGTGTTTGGAAATCAGGGATTTGACCAGCGCCTTGGCGTCTTCGGCCAGATCCCAGAGCTTGGCGGCATCCTCACGCCCGACCAGTTTTTCAAGGCTTTGTTGATCCTGCCGCTGGCCGCTGCCCAACTGCCCGCCATTGCGCCCCGAGGCACCAAAGCCGACGCGATGCGCCTCCACCAGCGCGACGTCATATCCGCGCTCGGCCAGATGCAGCGCCGCTGACAGGCCGGTGAACCCACCGCCGATCACACAGACATCCGCACGTATCTCCCCGCGCAGTGGCTCAAATGGCTCCAAAGCCTCCGTCGTGGCGGCATACCAGCTTGGCGGATACTGACCCGGACGGTCATTGGAATAGAGCAGGTTCATGCTTTCACTGTTCCCAAAATACTCACATTCCGACCCGTGCCAAAAGCTCAGACATTGAGCAAAAGGTGTTCACGTTCCCACGGGGAAATCACCTGTAGGAACTCGGCATATTCAGCGCGTTTCACGATGGAATAGACGCGTGCAAAATCGGGGCCGAGGATTGTGTGCAGGTCTGTGGCCTCGTCGAAAAGATCAAGAGCGGCTCCTAATTCATTTACGAAGTCCGGCTCGCCCTCATAAGCGTCGCCGCGATACTGCGGTTTGGCGCGGGTTTCATTTTTCATGCCCAAAAGCCCGCAGGCGAGGCTGACCGCGATGCCAAGGTAAGGGTTGCAGTCCATGCCAGCGATGCGGTTTTCCACACGCCGCGCCTCGGGCGGAGATAGCGGCACGCGGATGCCTGTCGTGCGGTTGTCACGGCCCCATTCAAGATTGATGGGGGCCGCATTGTCCCGAACGTAGCGACGGTAGGAATTCACATAAGGCGCCATCACAGCAAGGGCAGAGGGCAGATAGGTCTGCAAGCCGCCGATGAAGTGATAGAACATGTCTGTCTCGCCGCCCTGTGGGCCGGAAAACGCATTCTTGCCGGTTTCGATATCAATGATCGAGTGGTGAATGTGCATGGCACTGCCGGGTTCGGCCGCGATGGGCTTGGCCATGAAAGTGGCAAAGCAGTCGTGCCGCAAAGCCGCCTCGCGAATGAGACGTTTGAAGTAAAAGACCTCGTCGGCCAGCTTCACTGGGTCCCCGTGGCGCAGGTTGATTTCCAACTGACCTGCGCCGCCTTCCTGCGTGATGCCGTCAATCTCGAAACCCTGCGCCTCGGCAAAGTCATAGATATCGTCGATGACGGGGCCGAACTCATCCACGGCGGTCATAGAATACGCTTGTCGCGCGGCGGCAGGGCGGCCTGAACGACCCACCATAGGGGCAATTTCCTGGCGCGGGTCGAGATTGCGCGCGATCAGGAAAAACTCCATCTCAGGTGCGACCACCGGCTCCAGACCCAGTTTTTCATACATTTTCACAACGCGCTTGAGCACATTGCGCGGGGCGCAGTCGATGGGCTTGCCATCGCGATCATAAGCGTCGTGAATGACCTGCAACGTCCAGTCGCCCGTCCAGGGCGCGGCAGAGGCCGTCTCCATGTCGGGTTTGAGCACCATGTCGCGCTCGATAAAGCCTTCGTCGCCTGCCGCTTCGCCCCAATCCCCGGTGATCGTCTGGTAAAAGATTGAATCCGGCAGGTGGAAGTAAGCCTGCTTCCCAAACTTGCTGGCAGGAACCGCCTTGCCGCGCGCGACCCCGGGCAAGTCGGCAATGATGCACTCCACCTCATCAAGCCGGTGCCCTTCGAGATAGGTCTGCGCGGCGTCTGGCAGTTTTGAAGTCCAATCTTTGGCCATCGTTCAGGCCCCTTTTCTGAAATGATCTGCCATACGGTCGGCAAAAGCGGCACTGTCGATGGGCGCATCCGCCTCATCGCGGGCTGTTTTGAGCAGGTCGTCCGGAACGACGCCCTTGCCGCGCTGGTCGATGATCGTGGTCAGGATATGTGAGGTGAATTCAGGGTGCGGCTGGATCGTCATTATCTTGTCGCCAATCATCATCGCGGCGTTTTCGCAAAAGTCCGAACGCCCGATGATTTTGGCGCCTTCGGGTGGAGTGATCACCTGATCTTGATGCCAGGCATGCATCGTCATGGTCTGACCGTCGATGTCATATTCGGTGCGTCCCACCGACCAGCCGCCATCGAATTTCACAACCTTGCCGCCCAGGGCTTGGGCGATGATCTGATGGCCGAAACAGACCCCGATGAGAGGCTTGCCTGCGTCCCGAATGTCTCGGATGAAGGCCTCCAGGGGCGGGATCCACGGGTGATCCTCGTAAGCGCCATGTTTTGAGCCGGTGATCAGCCAGCCATCGGCATCCTCGGGGCTGGAGGGATAGACCTCGTCCACCACATCATAGCGGTCGAACTCAAACCCTTTGTCGGCGAGAAGTTGGGCAAAGATTGCGTCGTAGTCGCCCGTGTCCTCGATCAGATCGGGAAGGGCGTGGCCGGTCATCAGGATACCGATTTTCATAGGTCACCAAATTTGATCAAATTCAGGCTAACGATGGGTCAGCGCCACATCAAGCCTGATTTACACGGTTTCAAGGTAGATTTTCCAGTGTTCGTCCACTGGGCGCTCTGACATCAGACGCATTTCCTGCCGCTTGGTCAGAACAAGGTTGCGGATGAGATCGGAGTGAAAAATCCGCGCCATGGCATCGCTGCCTTCAAAGAGCGCGATGGCCATGTCCCAGTCCTCGGCCAGTTGCGGCAGGTCCTGATCATAGGAATTGCCTGTGATCGGCGGAGGCGGGGTTTTGGCGTCTTCAATCCCGTTCATCGCCGCGCCGAGAACGGCGGCGAAGGTGAGATAGGGGTTGGTATCACCCCCGGCCACACGATGCTCGATCCGCCGCGCTTTGGGCGATCCGCCAGGCACGCGCAGGGCGGCGGTGCGGTTGTCATAGGCCCAGCAGATCGAGGTGGGCGCATGCGCGCCGGGCACAAGCCGGTCATAGCTGTTGGCGTGAGGGGCAAAAATGAGCGTGCTGTCCCGCATCGCCTCCAGACATCCCGCAAGCCCATGCAAAAGCGCCTCTGTGCCCTCGGGCCCGCCATTGTCAAAGACATTGCGCCCGGCCTCGTCCAGCACAGAGAAATGCATATGCATCCCGTTGCCCGCATCCTCGGCAAAGGGTTTGGCCATAAAGGTCGCCGCAAAGCCATGGTTGCGGGCAATGCGCCGGATCAGACGTTTGAACAGCCAGGTGTCATCGGCACAGCGCATCGCGTCCTCATGATTGAGGGTGAATTCAAACTGGCCCAGGCCGGACTCGCAAGTCGCGGTCTGCACCGGGATCGCCATGTCGGCGCAGGCGGCATAAAGCTCACTCAGAAAAGGGTCAAACATGTCGAGCTGCGCAATTGACAGCACATCGGCCACTTCGATCTCGCGCCCCGAGGCCGGATCCTTGACCGGGGCAAGCGTCTCGCCGCTGTCATCGACAAGGGTGAATTCCAGCTCGGTCGCCGCCACCACGTGCCAGCCGCGCGCCGCGTAGCGCCCCAGCACTGCCGCGAGCGCATGACGCGGGTCGCCTTCAAAGGGTGTGCCATCCTCGTGATACAACGCCATGGGCACGAGCGGCTGGTCCACGTCGAGCCAGGGCAGGGGCACCGGCCCGCGCTCTGTGGGCAGCAACACGCCATCGGCATCGCCGGTCTCAAAGACCAGCGGGCTGTCTTCGATATCAAGACCGAAGATGTCCACATTGCTGGCCGAAAACGGCATGCGCACCGCGCCCTGATCCAGCTTGGTAGCGTATGAGCCGGGCACGCGCTTGCCGCGCATCCGGCCATTGAGGTCGCAAGCCGCAACACGAAATGTTT
>JBCAZO010000303.1:0-3992 GCA_038532975.1 Pseudomonadota bacterium | reverse complement strand
CAGACCTTTGAGCATCACCCAGGCCGTGAAGGGCGACATCGAGCCACCGGTGTGTTTCATGTAGGGCTCAACCGTTTTGCGGATGTAGTTGGATGTACCAAGGATCACACCGCCCAGCGCCCGGCCTTGCCCGTCGATATGCTTGGTGGCGGAATAAACGACAACATCGGCCCCCTGCTCTATCGCCTTGGAAAAGACAGGAGTGGCAAAGACATTGTCCACCACAACCTTGGCCCCGACCGCATGGGCCAATTCGGCCACAGCAGCGACATCAATCACTTCCAAAGTTGGATTGGCAATCGTCTCAAAGAACACCAGCGATGTGTCAGAGCGGATGGCCAATTTCCAAGCCGCCAGATCGGTGCCGTCCACGAATGTCACCTCAACGCCGTATCGCGTCAGGATTTCTTCGAGCACGTAAAGGCAAGACCCGAACAAGGCGCGTGCAGAGACCACGTGATCGCCAGCCTTGAGCATGGACATCAGCGCACCGGAAACCGCCGCCATACCGCTTGCCGTGGCAAAGGCATCCTCGGTTCCCTCCAACGCGGCAATACGGTTTTCAAACATCGCCACGGTGGGATTGCCATAGCGCGCATAGATGAACTCATCCTCGCCCGCCTGCAAAAATCGCGCCTCGGCCGCCTCGGCGCTGTCATAGACAAACCCTTGGGTGAGAAAGATCGCCTCGCTCACCTCGTTATATTGACTGCGCCGCGTCCCGCCATGCACCAGTTTGGTGCGTGTGTTCCATTTTTTGTCCATCCTCGACCTCCGGGCCAAAATTCACGTATCTGCGGGGACAAAAAAAGCCCCCACCGGACAAACCAAAGGGAGCTTTCACCTCTCGCCTCTTTAGCGGCATGTTTAACGTGGCCCGCAATCCGGTAACAAATCGCCACGTCGCTGCTCTATCCAACAGGGTACGGCGCGTCAACTCTGTCGCGTTGTTGTGACGAAAGTTTCAAGTCCCCGTCATATGTCTGCTCTATGCGCTGACCACAAGATGTAGTGGTGGAGGCACGCTATGCCCCTCTTGCAGATCAACGCCGGAGCAGACGGGCTGCACATGCACCAAACCAGTTCTGCGTTGCTGCCATCTCTTGTTGACGCGCTGGATGCACCCGGGCCGATCATTACTATGGTTCACGGGTACAAATTCTCTCCAAATCATGAGCGCGGCTGCCCGCATCGCCACATTCTATCACTCACACCGCGCGAGGATTGCTGGAAGGCGAAAAGCTGGCCCAAGCATCTTGGGTTTGGCCAGGGCAACCCCAGGGAAGGTACTGCAATCGCCTTTGGGTGGCGCGCACGCGGAACAATCTGGCAGGCCCACCAAGAAGCGCGCCTTGTCGCAAGGCAGCTCGCAGAACTTATTGCGGCTCTGCACAGGTTGGCCCCATCGCGCGCTGTACATATTCTCGCCCATTCAATGGGAGCGCGTGTGGCGCTGTCTGCTCTCGAACAGGCCCCTGCCAAAAGCGTTGGACGCGTTATTTTACTAAATCCAGCCGAATATGGGACTGTTGGACAACGCGCACTGAAAAGCGCTGCGGGTCGGTCTTCTGAGATCATAAGCGTGACATCACGCGATAACTTGTTCTTTGATTTTTTGTTTGAACGGTTGATTTCGCGTCCTGAGCAGGGAGACATGAACCTGACCAAATCTCTTCCTCAGCAGGCAAACACACTGACACTTCACCTTGACCATGCGAGTACAATTGCAGTGTTCCGAGAATTGGGGTTTCCGGTCCCAGACCACACACCAAGCATCTGTCATTGGTCCACGTATCTTATGCCCGGTATGCTGGAAGTTTACCGAAACCTGTTACGTGATACAGAACGGTACACGCTAACGCGACTTCGCAAGCTGTTGCAGGACACCACATCGCAACATGCGCACAGAAGATTTGGTATGTTGAATATATGTCGCGAGCGAAGAGATCAGACAGCTTTGTCTTCAGCCGGCATGACCATGAGCACCATAAACCAGTAGAGCGCGTGCAGGATCATGGCGAAAAGCGCCATACCTGTCATCCAGACGGTCAGCGATCCTGACTGAATGAGAAGCTCATTCACAATGAGGACGGTCCCTGCCGCCAGGGCATTCACGCGGAGAAGCGACACGCGCGCTATGAGCTTGCCGCGCACCATCGAGTTGGGTGAGACGCGTTCAAGAACCTCATCTTCCCGCCGCATGCCAAGGATCATGACAATCAGGACAAAGATGCAGGCTGCAGACAGGATGCGCTGGCTGAAAAGAGGGCTGCTGATCAAAACCTGACTGATGGCAAGAACAAGCATCGCACCCACAGGCCAGAGCAGCATTCGGGACCGATCACGACCCGGCTGAGAAAGCTGAGCCGCCGCCGTCGGCAGGTTACGCCAGATGGCATAGGTCTGGCCCATCACAAGGACCATCACAAAGCTCTTCTCCTTGGCCAGCCCGAAGCTCGACAATCCAATCCAGAGGATCAGCATCACGACGACTGGCACCAGATACTCCACCCGCATGGGTGGGACAGTGGCGACTGCATCCAAAATTTTTGAAGACCAGCGATTTTTCATGGGCGTGAGTCTTCGCACCCAAATAAGACAATTAAGAGGCAATCACGGGCATATTCGATGAATTTTACGTAAGGTTACGCGTCTTCTGAAGTGTCCGTGCTGTGCTCTGAAAAGAGCTTTCCCTGCAGCATGAAGAAAAGAAAAATCGCCGCCGTCAGTCCGAAGGTTTTGAAATAAACCCAGGTTTCTTCGCTCATCGTGCGCCAGACGATTTCATTCAGGGCGGCAAGGGCAAAGAAGAAATACATCAGCCGCCGGGTGAGGATCATCCATCCTTCCTGTGTCAGTGGCATCAACCCTTCCATCACATATTGCAGGTATGACGTCCCACGCATTAGGCCAAAGGACAAGGTCCCCCCGAAAAGCAGATAGATGATCGTCGGTTTCATCTTGAAAAAACGGGGATCATTGAACCAGACGCTCAAGCCCCCAAAGACGACCAGCAGCACCGCGGTGACGGCCTGCATCTTGGACAAATGCCCTGTGAGCTTCCACAGAATGCCCATGCAAACAAGGAACACCGGGATAAAGCCTGCCGTGACTACGACAAACCCGTCATAGTCCGTGCCACCGATGATAAAGGTCCGCTCCTTGAGCCAGAGATAGGCAACGAAGAACCCCAGGATCGGACCAAACTCCAGAATGGTCTTCACCATCGGAGAGATGGTTTTGTCGCTCATGTCGTGCCTTTCGTCTTATCCACCCATCTCAACTATCACAGCCCCCGCTGCAATCAATGCCATGAGGGCAATCCGACGCGGACCAACGGTTTCTTTTAGCACCAGCCAGCCGATGAAGGCGGCAAATACGGTCGAGGTTTCGCGCAATACTGCGGCCTCGCCGACCTTGTCGAGCCGCGTGGCCAGCATGATGGAGCCAAACGACAAGAATGCGGTCAATCCGCCCAGAACGCCACGCGCCATCAAGGGGCCGAGATCGGGCGGCGCGGTCATGCGATTGCGGCGTATCCAGGCGATAACCGGGAAAACCAGCCCGTCGAAAAAGAAAAACCACGCCAGAAAGGTGAAGGGATTGGCCGTGGCGCGAATGCCATAGGCGTCGTAGGTCGTGTAGAGGGCGACAAAGAGGCCGGTGATGACCGCAAATCCAAGGGCAGCCGGCATCGTGTCGCGATTAAGGGTCAACGTGCGCAGATTGTAGATCGCCAAGCCGTAGATACCGGTGAGCAGCACACCCACGCCAAGCCACTGCAAGTACGTAAATGTTTCGCCAAAGAGCAGGTACGCTCCGATGACAGTGAACAGAGGGCCAGTACCGCGCACAACGGGGTAAACCACAGTGTAAGCCCCCCGGGTGTAGGCCATAGCCTGAAGCACCTTGTAAACGGTGTGAATGGCCCAGGCGACGGCAAAGATCACCCACATATGCGGCTCTGGCCAGGGCACCACGAAGAATGCAAA
>JBCAZO010000302.1:2653-3995 GCA_038532975.1 Pseudomonadota bacterium | reverse complement strand
GCATGACATTCGACATGTGACAGAGGCTGCGCATCTTTGCGTGCCCGTCATGGCCTATTCGCCCTGGGACAACGTGCTGGCCAAACGGCGCGTCTTCGGCGGCATCGAAATGGCCATGTGGGACGCGCGCGGCAAAACCGAAGACCGTCCTCTATGGCACTTATTGGGCGGCAAGATGCGCGATGAAATCGCATTAACCGAATACTTCGCCTTTCGCGATCCTGGTCTAACGCATCCCGGTGAGGCCACGCCGGTTGAGATTGCAAAATACTGCGCCGAGATGATCGACAAACACGACGCGAAAATTTTTGAGGGCAAGCTGGCGACATTCGACCTGCCAACCGAAGTGGACATGGTCCGCGAGGTGCGCGCGGCCATCGGCGACCGTGAATTGCGGCTGGATGCGAATGGCGGCTGGACGTTAACCACAGCCAAGCGCGCGATTAAGGCGCTTAGGCCTTATGATGTCGCATGGTATGAAGAACCTGTTGAAAGCTATGAAGAAATGGCCGCCCTGCGGTCTGTTACAGACGCGGGCCTGTCAAGCCACCGGATTGATTTGCGCCGCGCTGTTGAACTTGGAGCACCGGATGCCATCGTGACGAATATAAATGAATTGGGCGGCATTTCTGGTGCGATGGATTTCATCCACTCCTGCGCACGCTTTGATGTCGGGTTTCGACTTCACAGCGGTGAAACGGGTGTCGCAAGTGCAGCCTACCTGCATCTCAGCGCTGCACTGGAGCCTGTGCGAGATGCCAGCCAGACTTTGCTGCGCTGGTATGCGGACGATGTGATCGAAGGCGGCCCAATGCAACCGCGCTCTGGCAAACTGCCAGTGCCCGAGGGGCTAGGATTGGGTGTTGCGCTTGATCCCAAGGCGTTGGCGCGTTGTCATCAGCGCTATTGCGACGAAGGTGCTTTTCCTGCCGGGCAAACCGGGGGCGGATATGGCGGACATTTTCGCAAGATGTAAACCCGGCCAATTGGGTATTTTTGACAAGAAAGAAGCCATGTGACGATCTGCATCTTGGCTTAGAAAGCTGAAAGAACTAGGTTTTCATAGAGAGGATCGATTTCATGCGGCCCAAGCCCCACATCGCTTATTCTTATCATGACGATCTTGACGTTCCGGCATTTGACGAGACGCGGATACATGTTGTGATGGACGCGGAATGCGCTTTGTGTTCACGCGCGGCTCGGCGGATTGCCCGGCTTGACCGGGAGGATGCGGTTCGCATAGCCCCTGCGCAAGGGACGCTGGGTAAGGCGCTTTTGCGGCACTACGGCATGCGCCCGGATGATCCGGAAACCTGGCTTTTGGTGGAAGAGGGACACGCCT
>JBCAZO010000302.1:0-2646 GCA_038532975.1 Pseudomonadota bacterium | reverse complement strand
CCTTACCCAGCGTCCCTTGCGCAGGGTAAGGCGCTTTTGCGGCACTACGGCATGCGCCCGGATGATCCGGAAACCTGGCTTTTGGTGGAAGAGGGACACGCCTTTGGCTCGTTGGAGGCGATGCTGCGGTTGTTTCCAAGGCTGAGTGCACTCTACGTGCCGCTGCGCGTCTTTTCGGCCCTGCCTCTCGGCTTGCAGGACTGGATCTATGCCCGTATCGCGCGGAACCGGTATCGCTTCTTTGGTCGTGCAGATCTTTGCGCTTTGCCGGATGCAGCGGTGCAATCAAGGCTGGTGCGGTGACAAGCGTCTACGCGCAGGTTCTGGGGGCTGATGGACTGGCAAAACTGGCGCCGGAATGCCGGGCTTTGCACGAAACCATGGGTCGGTTTGAGGGCGAAATCACCGTTGAAATGACGCGCAATCCGCTTTTGCGAGTTGCATTGAGATGTGCGGGCTTTCCAAAAGCGTTCGAGCAGGCGGCTTTGGTTTTTACCAAGGGAAAACAAGGGCAAAGAGAGGTTTGGACCCGTCAAATTGGAGATCAGGTGATGCGCACTGTTCAATGGGTGGAAAGCGACGGCAGGTTAGCGGAACGACTGGGTGCGATGACAGCGATCAGCCGTCTGTCACCTGCCTCGGGTGGTCTTGATCTGACAGATTGGCAGTTTCGATTTGCAGGTCTTCCTTTGCCGCGATGGGCTGCGCCGAATGTCACGGCCAGCGATCGGCCAGATCAGGCGAAGTATCGCTTCGAGATCGCCATTTGCCTGCCTTGGAGCAACACACCAATCGTGCGCTATCACGGTTGGTTGGCCACCAGTTAGGTCGCGTCCAACCGACGTACGAGTTCAGGCAAATCCGCCACCGTGTCGATGACGTGATCTGCCCCCGCATCAAGAAGGATTTTTGTTGCGTGCTTGCGCAGCAGAGCGACTTCATTCTCGGGCAAAGCCTTGAGTTCATGAGGTGTTTTACCAACAGCATTTCCAGAAAGCGTCACGCCAACAGTGATGCATCCTGCCGAAACGCCTTCGGCAATGCCCGGCGCGGTGTCATCTACTTTGAGGATTGAATTGGGCGGATACGCCACCAGATCAATCATGCATTGATACATGCCCAAAGGCCCGGGACGCCCTTCCGGGAGGTCATCGGAACACACAAGATTGTCCGGCGTGTAGCCCTGCGCCGCGGCCACAGGCAGAACATGCTCCATGATCGAGCGGGTGTAGCCGGTGGTGGATCCGATTTTGAGGCCCATCTGGCGCAATTCGGCAATGGCTTCGGCACAGCCTGGCACCAGATCGGCATACTCCGCGGCGACCTTTTCATTCATCGGCACGAACACCTTATAGACCTCGTCGACATCCGCATCCGTCGCGACACGCCCGCGTGTGTGCTGCCATTGCCGGGCAATCGAGGGCATATCCATCATTGCACGGATGTGGTCCCATTTCGCTGCCCCCATAGGTCCGCGGGCCTCATCGATGGTGGCGGTGATGCCAAACTCTGCAAAGGCTTTGACGAACACGCCCATGGGGGCAAAAGATCCAAAATCAACGGTTGTTCCGGCCCAGTCAAAGACGACAGCACTAAAACGGGACATGAGCAGGGGTTCCTTTCTTTCAGCCCGAAATCTCTAGCCTGCAACATTAAGAGAAATGTGACAGGCTACAGTCCCTCAAAGAAGGCAGTCAGGTTGCGACCAAGGGCGTCGGAGACATATCCGCCTTCCTGCACCAGAACCAGTGGCAGGCCTGTGGCAGAAATTGCGGCGGCAACCTGCGTAAAGCCAGCTGTGCTTAGTGCTAGACCCTGAAAAGGATCCTCTTCATGCGCATCAAACCCCAATGCCACGACAATTGCGGTTGTATCGAAGTCGGCAATTCGGGCCAGCGCCGTGTCCAGAGCTTCGAGAAAGACCACATCATCACTACCGCGTGCCAAAGGCAGGTTGAGATTGGCGCCTTCTCCGTCCTTCTTGCCGATTTCATCGGCATGACCCCAGAAGAACGGATAGAATCCATCCGGATCGGCATGGATCGAAATGGTCAGCACATCACCACGCTCGTAGAATATGCCTTGGGTGCCGTTGCCGTGATGCACATCCACATCCAATATCGCAGGGCGCATTCCGTGATCTAGCAACCGCTGCGCCGCGATGGCGGAGTTGTTCAGAAAGCAAAAGCCGCCCGCCTGATCGGCATAGGCATGATGCCCCGGTGGGCGGCAGAGCGCATAGGCATGTGTATCGCCTGTTAGAACCGCATCTGTCGCGGCTATGGCCGATTGCGCCGAGGCATAGGCCGATGCATAGGTGTGCGGCCCAATGGGGCAGGCCGTATCGGCCTGATGATATCCTGCCTGGCCAACCGCTGAGCTGGGATAACCATCGGTGCGCGCACGGGGGTGCACATTTGGAATGACCTCCGGCGCGGCGCCGGGCAGGACCCTCCACCGTTCATGGATGGTTTGCAGAAAGGTCAGATACCGTGCGTCGTGCACGGCAGCGATAGGCGCAAGGCCCGCATCGGGCGGCGAATGAATGTCGCCCCCCGCATCCTTCGCACCATTAAGCAAAAGCTCAATACGCGCAGGACTTTCCGGCGAGGGTTTGATCACACCCTGATGCAGGAAGTTCTGCGG
>JBCAZO010000301.1:0-4006 GCA_038532975.1 Pseudomonadota bacterium | reverse complement strand
ATATCCATTGTGTGGATGTCAGGTCAGCCAGGGCATCCGCCAAGCCATTGAAGCTCTCTGGGGTCAGTTGGCCTTGCAGGACCCAAAGGCACAAAGCGCCAATGGCAAATGGCATCCCATGGCGCAGGACATTTGTTGCGGGTGCCTTGCCCCCGGCCAATGTGAACATGCAACCTCCGAACGGATGAACTTCAACCGTGTCTTGATGCCATGTTCGAGCTTTCGAGGCGTTTAACGTTTAAAATGCGCATGAAAAAAGGCGCATCCCGGTCAGGCGCGCCTCTCATCTGCAGGTATAGTGAAGGTCAGATTTCGCTCATGATCTGGTTTTGGGCCACAGGGATCATTTCCTCGATCTTGGCCCGCACCGTATCCGCATCGGCCAAATCACCCAGATCACCAGCGACCTTGCGCACAACGTCCTCGTACCCGGCCTCTTCGAAATCCGCCAGAACCACCTCTTTGGCATAGGCTTCGGCCTCGTCACCGGATTTGCCCATCAGCTCAGCCGCCCAAAGACCCACAAGCTTGTTGCGGCGCGCCTCGACCTTGAATTGCATTTCTGCGTCGTGGGCGTATTTGTTTTCAAAGGCGTTTTCGCGGTCGTCAAAGGTGCTCATTATGCTCTCCGTTCTAAGCACAGCGCCAAGTGGTGCTATCTCTAAAGATATGGCCGCAAGGCCCCGTGCGCGCAAGGGCTAATGCCCATCTTGCCCCATTTCGCGCCATGCACTATGAGAGCGCCATATGCCGCGCCGACCCGCGCGCGGCCCTTTCAGAAAGAGAGCCCATGGCGCGGCGCAAGAAAATTTACGAAGGCAAAGCAAAGACACTCTTTGAAGGGCCAGAGCCCGGCACGATCGTGCAGTATTTCAAGGATGATGCGACGGCCTTTAACGCCCAGAAAAAGGACGTCATCGAAGGCAAGGGCGTGTTGAACAACATGCTGAGCGAATATTTCATGATTGGTCTGACGAATGTGGGCATTCCGAACCATTTCATCAAACGCATCAACATGCGCGAACAGCTAGTGCGGTCCTGCGAAATTGTGCCGCTGGAAGTGATCGTGCGCAATTACGCCGCTGGCACCATGGCGCAGCGTTTGGGAATGGACGAAGGCACGCAACTGCCGCGTCCTGTGGTCGAATATTGCCTCAAGGATGACAACCTCGGCGATCCGCTGGTGACTGAGGAACATATCGCCGCCTTTGGTTGGGCCAGTCAGCAGGACATGGAGGATATCCTGTCGCTGGCCTTGCGCGTGAATGATTTCCTATCGGGTGTCATGTACGGCGTCGGCATCCGGCTGGTGGATTTCAAAATCGAGATTGGCCGCGTCTATGACGGGGATTTCATGCGTCTGATCGTGGCCGATGAAATTTCGCCCGATAGCTGCCGCTTGTGGGACATCGAGACGGGTCAGAAGCTCGACAAGGATGTGTTCCGCCGCGATCTGGGCAGTCTGACGGACGCCTATACCGAAGTGGCCAAACGCCTGGGCGTCATGCCCAAAGGCGCGACGCCGATCACGAAACCGACGCTGATCAACTAATGAAATGGCTAGCTGACAGACTTTGGAAGGGCTGGGATCTCAAAAGAGAAACCCAAGCGAAAGGTTCGCAAAAAGACGGAAATGACGGTTCGATTCCAAGGCATACAATTCACTATGCCTACACCACCACAAAGGCCGCTGAGGCGGCAAAACGCTTGGTCGCCCAACATTTGCAACAACTGGGGTTTGAGGTTAGCGACACAGTAGAAAACGACGGCTTCAAATTTGAAGCGACGTCGAGTGTCGTAGGGCAAAGTTTCGATGAACTTACAGAAGAGTTAGCAAAGTTTTTGCAAAGCCATGACTGGGAATATGACGGGTGGGAATGCGCCGTCGTTAAGGTTGAAGGATGAATTCGATGAAAGCACGCGTACATGTCATGCTGAAAAACGGGGTTCTGGACCCGCAGGGCGAGGCGGTGCGCCACGCGTTGGGGCAGCTTGGATTTGACGGGGTCGAGGGGGTTCGGCAGGGCAAGGTGATTGAGCTTGATCTCAATGAAACGGACGCGGCCAAGGCCGAGGAAACTGTCACGGCGATGTGCGAAAAGCTTTTGGCCAACACGGTGATCGAATCCTATTCGGTGGAGATCGCCTGATGCATGCTGCGGTCGTCGTCTTTCCCGGATCCAATTGTGATCGCGACATGAAGGTCGCGTTTGAGAACGCAGGCGCCAAGGTCACGATGGTCTGGCACAAAGACACTGATCTGCCCAAGGGCGTGGATGTTGTGGGCATTCCCGGTGGGTTTTCCTTTGGCGATTACCTGCGTTGCGGGGCGATTGCGGCCAATTCACCGATCTGCCAATCGGTCAAGGCGCATGCGGACCGAGGCGGCTATGCGCTTGGCATTTGCAACGGGTTCCAGGTTTTGACGGAAACCGGGATGTTGCCGGGTGTCTTGCTGCGCAACTCGGGCTTGAAGTATGTCTGCAAAGCTCTTGATCTGAAAGTGGAAACATCGAACTCCGCATTCACATCAGGCTATAACGCGTGCACCACCATCACCATCCCCATTGCACATCACGATGGCAATTACTTTGCCGATGATGACACGCTCAAGGCGCTCAACGATGACGACCGCGTGGCCTTCCGCTATGTCGAAAACCCAAACGGATCACAGCAGGACATTGCCGGCATCTTGTCCCAGAACCGTCGCGTTCTGGGCATGATGCCACATCCCGAACGGATGGCCGAGCCGACCCATGGCAACACGGAAGGCGCCACGCTCTTTGCGAGCCTCGTAGGACAACTTGCCGATGCATAAGCGCCCGCGCTTGAGACCCGACACTGAGCGGTCTACCATAGTCGCATGATCAAGCAACGTCAGCCCGACCCAGAGCATCAGTCCAGGACCATCGGCTGGCGCGCGCGGTTGGCCTTGTTGTTGCTGACAGCCATTGCCATTTCCGTGGTCTTTGTCACCAACCGCCTTTTGACGGATCGCTTTACCGAGAATACCCGAAACCGGGCCGAACTGCGCCTGGCGCTTTACAGCGGCAACTTGCTGTCTGAGCTGCGCCAGAATGCGATTGTGCCGCAGCTTCTGGCCCGCGACCCGGCATTGATTGCGGCTTTGGACACTGCAAACTACACGCGGTCTTCGCAGCGGCTTATCGCGTTTAATGAGGAAATCGGGGCCGCCTCGCTCACCATGCTGGACAAAGATGGCCGTGTCGTAGCCGCCACGGATCGTGCGTTGATTGGCGAAAACAAAAAACAAGCTCCTTATTTCGTTGATACACTGCGCTCCGCGGACAACATTTTTACCGTTATACAAGATGAAGCTGGCGGTTTTGGCTTTGTGTATTCCCGGCGGATCACCAGCAACGGCACCTTGGCAGGCATGATCGTCGTTGAGGTGGATCTGCGAAAGTTCGAGCTGGCCTGGGCCGGGATTTCAGATGCGATTCTGGTCACGGACAGCAATGGGCAGATTATCCTTGCGACGGAACCTCGCTGGCGGGGGCTGACCGAAGCCGACGCCTTGGCACAGCAACCGGCCAATTCCGCCATTCTGCGAGCATTGCAGGCCACGACGGACTGGTCCTCGGCGCTGCCGCCGGATGCCTACCTGGCGGGTGAGGCGGTGATGCGGGTGCAGGGCAGGGTGGCCTTTCGCGGCTGGCGGATCACGTCCTTTACCACGTTTGCGAGCATTCGCGACCGGGTGAATGGCGTTCTGGCGCTTGAGATCATGGTTTTCGCGATTCTTCTCGCGCTGGCCTTCTATTTCCTGAACCGCAAAACTGCGGCGCGGATGAGTTTGTTCCAACGAGAGTCGGCAGAGCTTCGCGCATTGAACGCAAGGCTGCAGCGAGAAATTGCCGAACGTCAGAGGGTGCAGGAGAACCTCGCCGTGGCCGAGCAAACCCTGCAGCAAAGCTCGAAACTGGCGGTGCTGGGTGAGATGTCAGCGGCGGTCAGTCACGAGCTCAATCAACCGCTTGCGGCG
>JBCAZO010000300.1:0-4017 GCA_038532975.1 Pseudomonadota bacterium | reverse complement strand
CCGCAAAGCCGGGCTGCTTTCCGCGACCTTATGAACCTTGGGTTCACCGAAGCGTTTCGCGCGCGACACACCGGGCCGGGACACTACACATTCTGGGATTATCAGGCCGGTGCGTGGAACCGTGATGACGGCATTCGGATCGATCACTTTCTGCTCAGCCCCGAAGCCGCAGATATGATGCAGGATTGCGGCATCGACAAGGCCGTGCGGGGACGTGAAAAACCGTCAGATCACGTGCCGATTTGGGTGGAGTTTGCGCTTTGAACGGCGATCAAAAGCCTTGGTTGTTCAATAAGCAAACATGTGTGGTTGTCTGCACTTAAGACCGAAACATAGCGATTTATGGAACAAAGTCCGAGCTTTGCCGCGCTGCGCTTCGCGACCAACTGTGATGCAGGGTTATCGCGAAACGCTTTAGATGCCAATAACTCCAAACACGTAAATTCCGGATGTCAGAAAAACAATTCCAGAGACATAATCGGTCATCTTAAGCGGTTGTTTCTTGGGCGTCATGGTCCATGCGGACCATTTGTTGTGATTTTCTTTTTGATCGACAGCGTCCCAGTAGTTCATAGCAGCCTCTCTCGGTGCCCCCACCAAGGTGCTCCAACCTACTGAGAAATATGTCAAAAATGAGGCAACTGAGGCAAAAATTCGTTCTATCTACCACGCATTGTCTGAATTCTTCGCATCCCGGCGTCAAAACTTCGATACTATCCCAGATTGTTCTAATACGCGAAAAAATGCGGTGATCAGAGTTCACAGGTTTATTTTGGACTCACTGACAAATCGGAAGGCTAATCCTGAGTGACGTCGTGGCCGTATATCCAGTTAAACTGTCCTATCATCCGTGCCGGGGCGACCAGTCCAGCCAGTTGCAATCCCGCATGTGCCAATGCCCGCACTGGTTTGAACGACAGGTGATACTTCCACGCATTTTTACTTGCGGCCATGACGATACGCGCGGTCCGTTCCTTGCGCATGCTCTGATAGCTCGCCAGAGCGCTGGAAACATCTGACCCGGTGCTCAGACATGCGCCAAGCGCCCATGCATCCTCCAATGCCATGTTCGCCCCTTGCGCCAGAAACGGCAGCGTGGGATGTGCCGCATCTCCCAGCAAAGCGACATTTCCAGACTGCCAGACCGGGGCAACAGGATGCCGGAACAGTCCCCACAGGTTCACATTCTCAACGCGCTTCAAGAGTGCCTGAACATCCGGTCCAAAATCGGCAAAGACCTCCCGCATCGCATCTGGATCATCCTGCTGGCTCCAGCTTTCAGCCACCCATTGCGTGCGTTCTTCCACGGCCACGATGTTTCGCAACCTGCCCTGCCGGAGCGGATAGGTCACAATATGACGGCGCGGCCCCATATAGAGATCAACCATATGCGCGGCCTCGGTTTCAGGGACAACCGCACGCCAGGCGACTTGCTGTGTGAAAAATGGCGCAACTGTGCCGTTGAGCGCCGCACGGGCAACGGAATGCAAACCATCCGCACCAATGATCAAATCAGCACTATGCGTGTTTCCGTCATGATCCGTGACAGTTGGCGTTGTCCCCGGTGTGACATCCATCACCTGAAACCCGGTGCTGATCTCAACGCCGCTTTGCATCGCGGCCTCCAACAACAGGTTCAGAAGATCCGCGCGATGCACGAAATAATAATCACTGTGCCCTGAAAGGCCGAGGTCGAGTGTCGTCACGGATCGGCCGGAGTAGTCTCGCAAATGGATATGCGTGCCTTGCAGGCTGGTTTCACGCAATTGATCGCCAAGCTCCAGCGCATTCAGGACGACAAAGCCATTTGGGCTGATCTGAAGCCCGGCCCCAACTTCGGTGATTTCTGGGGCCTGTTCCAGCACATGCACAAAGGCCCCATGCCGTCGCAGCACCAAAGCCGCGGCCAATCCGCCAATACCTGCCCCGATAATGGCAACGTTGAGACCCGCTAAATCCATACACCCTTTTGAAAGCAAAAACGCCGGAGCAAAAGCCCCGGCGTCTGAAATTCTGAATGTGCCGATACGAAATCAGTCGTCGCGATGCACTTTTTCACGGCGCTCGTGGCGCTCTTGCGCCTCAAGGCTCATGGTTGCAATCGGGCGCGCGTTCAGCCGTTTGAGGCTGATCGGCTCACCGGTCACTTCGCAATACCCGTATTCACCTTCGTCGATGCGACGCAGAGCGGCGTCGATCTTGGCGACCAGCTTGCGCTGGCGATCCCGTGTGCGCAATTCCAGCGCGCGATCTGTTTCTTCGCTGGCCCGGTCCGCGACGTCAGGGATCGCACGGGTTCCGTCCTGCAGCCCTTCAATCGTGTCACGACTGCCTTCCAGCAACTCATTTTTCCAGTTAATCAGCTTGCGTCGGAAATACTCCAGCTGACGGTCGTTCATAAACGGTTCGTCTTCGGCCGGGGTATAATCTTCTGCAAGAAAGACTTCAGCTTTCATGTCAGCTCCCTCATCAAGGCCAAGGTCATGCATTTTAGTCTCCTGAGACCGCGGCTCCCACGCGCTTCGGATATACCTGCCGCGAGGGAATGTCACTACACAATCAACCTGCATTGATGTGTAATCATTGAAATAATAGGGTGCGCGCGAATTTACAGCAGTTTGTCATCACAAAAAGGCCAAGACACGACATGAAGTTCACAGGAACGGATGCCTATATCGCCACTGACGACCTCAAAGTGGCCGTAAATGCGGCGGTGACGCTTGAGCGCCCCCTGCTTGTTAAGGGCGAGCCGGGAACAGGCAAAACCGAGCTCGCGCGGCAAGTGGCCGAAGCCCTTGGGCTATCCATGCTGGAGTGGAACATCAAATCCACCACCAAGGCACAGCAGGGTCTTTACGAATATGATGCCGTCTCCCGCCTGCGCGACAGCCAGTTGGGTGAAGCGCGCGTGCATGACGTCAAAAACTACATCAAGAAAGGTAAGCTTTGGCAGGCGTTTGAGGCCGATGAAAAGATTGTTCTGTTGATCGATGAGATCGACAAGGCCGATATCGAGTTTCCCAATGACCTTCTGCAGGAACTCGACCGGATGGAGTTTCATGTCTATGAGACCGGCGAAACCATTCAGGCCCGCCAACGTCCAATTGTGATCATCACCTCAAACAATGAAAAAGAACTGCCAGACGCCTTTCTGCGCAGGTGTTTCTTTCACTATATCCGCTTCCCCGACCCGGAAACGATGAAGCAGATCGTCGAAGTGCATCACCCAGGCATAAAGGACAAGCTTCTGACCGAAGCGCTTACGCAGTTTTACGAGATTCGCGAGCAATCCGGGCTGAAGAAAAAGCCATCCACATCCGAAGTGCTGGACTGGTTGAAGCTCATTCTGGCCGAAGACCTGACAGCGGAAGACCTCAAACGCGATGGCGCAGATGCTTTGCCGAAACTGCATGGCGCGCTGCTTAAGAACGAGCAGGATGTGCATCTGTTTGAACGGCTCGCCTTTATGGCGCGGCGTCAACAACGCTGAACAAACAGCTATAAAACCGGGAACAGTCTAGACAGATAAGGTCCTGTCGCTAACATAACCCTGTTCTGCGGCACAGCTGCTCTCGGCTGCGGACATGATATGAGACCTGACAACGGCCTAAGCCGGGAGAAGATATGACGTGTTTGAAGATGGGCGCCTGCGCCACATTTCGCGGTGTGGTGTCTGAACTGAACCACATTTATACCTTCATTGCTCCCAATAACGGGCCGAAACAATCTGCAGTCTGGTCGGATATTGTTGGCGGTACGGGGCCTAATACCGTGCTGACCGATTCTCTGGGATTCGGGCGTTTTGGCGCTCGGGTCGCTCGTGATCAGAAGCAGTGAGGGTGTGATGCGCCGTTTTATTTTGCCACTTTGTTTTGCCTTGGGCGCCTGTTCCGGTGCGCCGGTTCAGGAAACCCCCTCCCGCGCGGCCACGCCGGAAACGTCATCCCTGCCGGCGATGAAAACCTTCGCCGCGGCGCGCCCGACTGCGCCACAAAGGTCAGACCGGGACATCGCCCG
>JBCAZO010000299.1:0-4033 GCA_038532975.1 Pseudomonadota bacterium | reverse complement strand
GGATCTACCGGGCACCGCGACAGGTTGGCGCAACATTCGACCAAACCGGGCGCTGCACAAGCAAAATAGTTGCGCTGCACCTGCGAAATGGCTAGGACAGTCCGACCGAGTAAGAGGATAGTGATTCATGGCGCATGATGGACAGGACGTGATGGC
This sequence comes from Pseudomonadota bacterium, assembly GCA_038532975.1. Taxonomy (GTDB): domain Bacteria; phylum Pseudomonadota; class Alphaproteobacteria; order Rhodobacterales; family Rhodobacteraceae; genus Roseovarius. The sequence goes on along the minus strand of JBCAZO010000299.1, from coordinate 3,877 downwards.
ACAAAAGGCAATCATCATTGACGATCTTTTGACTTTGACGGGTGCGGCTGTTGCCCCTGCAGAGGCCATTCTGGACAAGGCCAAGTCGGCTCTGAAAGAGCTTGTTGCTGTTGATGGCCGTGTCTCGTCCCGCGCCGTGGAAGAAAATCAGACCGCATCGCACGGGCTTGCCTGGCTGGCCACCTATGTCGAGTCGCTGCGCCAAATGCAAAACTGGGCTACGCGGCTAGATACCGATGGCAAGTTTGGCGAAGTTGAGCAGTTGATCCACCAGATCGCCTTTGGCGAATATCTCTGGCAGATCTACGGCGGCATCCCGATGAACCAGGGCGAGGTGCTGCGCCTTCAGGACATTGGCCTGAGCCAGGAAGACATGGGCGTGCTGATGACGCCTGAGGTCATGACGCTCACGCAGACCGCCAATACGCAGGCCGCGCGCATCCGTCTTGTTGAGTTGATGCAGGAACGCGCCGCTGAGATCACGGTCGGCGCCACCGGGCTTGATGAAGAGTTGGAAATGATCCGCGAGCAGTTCCGTCGCTATGCGGTCGAAAACGTTATCCCGCATGCCCACGAGTGGCACCTCAAGGACGAGTTGATTCCCATGGAGGTGATCAATGAGCTGGCAGAGATGGGTGTCTTTGGACTGACCATTCCCGAAGAATACGGCGGCTTTGGTCTGTCCAAGGCGTCAATGTGCGTCGTCTCTGAAGAACTGAGCCGCGGCTATATCGGTGTAGGGTCCCTTGGCACACGGTCCGAGATTGCCGCCGAGTTGATCATCGCTGGCGGCACGGATGAGCAAAAGGAAAAGTGGCTGCCGCGTCTGGCTTCGGGCGAGACCCTGCCAACGGCGGTCTTCACTGAACCCAACACCGGGTCTGACCTTGGATCGCTCAAAACCCGCGCGAAGCAGGATGAAAACGGCGACTGGATTCTGAACGGCAACAAAACCTGGATCACCCATGCCGCGCGCACCCACGTGATGACGGTGCTGGCGCGCACCGTGCCAGGAACCGAGGATTACAAAGGCCTCAGCATGTTCCTGGCCGAAAAGACCCCAGGCACCGATGACGCGCCCTGGCAAGACCCGGGCATTTCGGGCGGCGAAATCGAGGTTTTGGGTTATCGCGGTATGAAGGAATACACGCTGAACTTTGATGATTTCAAGGTGAAGGGCGAGAACCTCTTAGGCGGCGAAGAGGGCAAAGGCTTCAAGCAGCTCATGGAAACGTTCGAGAGTGCGCGTATCCAGACCGCAGCACGCGCGGTTGGTGTGGCCGCCTCGGCGCTCGATCTTGGCATGCAATATGCCCAAGACCGCAAGCAGTTCGGCAAATCCCTCATAGAATTCCCGCGCGTGGCCAACAAACTGGCGATGATGGCAGTGGAAATCATGATTGCACGCCAGCTGACCTACTTCTCGGCCTTTGAAAAAGATGAGGGTCGTCGCTGTGATGTGGAGGCCGGCATGGCCAAACTATTGGGTGCGCGCGTGGCTTGGGCCGCGGCGGACAACGCCCTGCAAATCCACGGCGGCAACGGATTCGCGCTTGAATACGCCATCAGCCGCGTGTTGTGCGATGCACGTATCCTCAACATCTTTGAGGGGGCTGCGGAAATCCAGGCACAGGTGATTGCACGTCGGATTTTGGGTTGAGCGGTCAGTCGAACCAGACCAGACGACAAGTGCCAAACACGCGACCATCGGGAAACCCGGTGGTCAGATTGTCTTTGCAAAAGTCAAACGCTGCTGTTGCGGCCTCTTTGGCAGAGAAGCGATTCCACGCCATCCCCCACGCTCCGGTGTCGGACAGCGCCAAGGCTTTGCTACCAGGTCGCGATTTGTAGTCCTCGACCGCCAAAGCAGCGGTTTTAGACAGTGAAATGCCTTCAAGCTCCAGCTTTTGAACCGGGCCGATCCGCGCGACAATTTCACATCCAGTTCCGTCTTCCTCGCACCACGTCAAAGCGGCAAAATCCGCCATGTCCTGGGTGGCGTAGTTGTCGCTCCAGCCATATTCGCCATCATCTCCCATCGCAAACGCGGCATGGAAATTGGCATTTTGAACCAATGCGTCGTAATCCATGCGCGCCTCGCCATCCCGAGGCAGTTCGCCACTTACATTGAGGATGGTTTCCGACGCGGGTGGAACCAGTCGTTGTGCGTCGCCGCCTGCAAGCTGCAGCAGCACCAGACACATGCACAAAGCCACGCCCAAAAGCGCGGCCTTGAGGTGTTTCGCGTGCTGGTCCCTACTCATGAGCGCCAAGCTGACATGGATTTATGGCATTAACTGGATGTTTATCTGGCGATGCCGTGGAGTCTTCAGCGCCTCAAAACGCCGCGCCCCTCGCCAAAGACGTCGTAGTTTTGATCAACAAAACCAACAGGGTGAGGGTCAGCAAGCAGAGCAGGGCAAGACCGAGCCAAAGATGAAACCCAGACCCCGACAGTGTTGAAAACCGCAAGGACGCCGTCGTCGCGGCAGCCAGAGGAAAGCTCAGCGCCCAGAATGACAGCGAAAATGGCAAGCGCAGGATCGTGGGTAATTGCAGGGCCACTACCAGAAGAAAGAAAAACGTGGCGTTCATCAAAATACGCGCCATAGGATCAAGCCCAGAGTTAAGGCTTGTCCAACCCAGAAACCCAATAGCAGGCGGGGCAATCAAGATCACCAAGGTAGGTTGAAGTCGTTCAGGCAAAGGGTCGTGAAACACCAGCCGGTTGATCACCATGGCCAGCAGCACGATCCAAAAGAGCAACCCGATTGAGAGGAAAAACCAGCTGATCTCGATATAGCCAAGCTGCGCCCCGGCAAGGGGCGCGATCACGTTTCCCACCGCCGGAACAAACCAGGCGGGTGTTAGATGCCCATGCACGAACGAACGCGAGCCGATCCAGCTTGAGATAACGGCTAGCGTCAGGATCAGTTGAAGCCCTGCTCCCACAAGCCACAATCCGCGTGACACGAGTTCCGACCACGGCAAAGCCACCGCCGCCAAAAGCAAGAGTGAAATCGAAATTGCCGGGAAGAAAGCAAGGCTGACGGGATGATCCCATTCTGCGTGCACTGCCTTTGGATGGCGTGCGGCCTTTACAGTATAGCATGCTGTGACCAGACCAAAGACTGCAACCGTGACGAAAGCGCTGAGCGTCGACATCCCATGCGCAAGATCTAGAACAGTTTCGCCCTCAGCCAGAGCCAGGGTCAGCCCGCTCATCCCCATCACGGTCGTAAAAAGCGTCACCGGGAAACGCGCCAGCCAGGGAGAGGTGTCTTCTACCATTAGGCACTTTCCTTGCTAATGCAGCCAGCGCAACAGGAACAGAGTAATCCCCGGGAACGCAACCAGAATGGCCACGCGCACCACGTCCGAGCCTACAAAATAGAGTACCGCGCGATAGGTCTCGGACATTTTTGTGCGCGGGTCCATGGCGTTGATCACGAAGAGATTCATTCCCACCGGCGGCGTGATCAAGCCGACTTCAACCACAATCAGCACCAGAATGCCGAACCAGATGGCAACCTCTTCGGCCTCGATCCGGTTCGCCCGGCCCTGCGTGATGTTGATATCCAGCGCGCGCATCATTTCGCGCGAAAGCTCCTGCCCCGAAGCGATGGCCGCCTCTATGGACCTCAGCATTTCGGCCGTCATGCCCTCGGGCACGCCATTGGCCAGCACCTCACGTGCGGCCTCGGCCTGTAGTGCCGCAAGGGAGACGAAGTTGAAATCAAGCTGGCTGATGATGGGAAAGAAGATCGGGATCGTGAGCAGGATCATCGACAGGCTGTCCATCAGGCAGCCGAAAACGAGGTAGAGCAGCAAGATGCAAATCAGGACGGACCAGGGGCTTAGACCCAATCCGATCACC
>JBCAZO010000298.1:0-4058 GCA_038532975.1 Pseudomonadota bacterium | reverse complement strand
GTGTGCATATCGGGCATCAATCGGTCATTGATCTGGCGCGTCAGGCCGGTGGGCCGCTCGGCATCATGACGTTTGAGCCGCATCCACGCGAGTATTTTGCCCCGGATGCACCGCCCTTTCGGCTGATGAGCCGTGAGGCACGCGCCAACCGGTTGGAAAAGCTAGGGGTCGAGCGGCTTTATGAGTTGAATTTCAACGCCGCTTTGGCTGGTCTCACACCGCATGAATTTGCCCGCAATGTGATCGCCGAAGGGCTTGGGTTGACCCATGTCGTGGTGGGCGCAGATTTCTGTTTCGGCAAGGGGCGTGCAGGCAATGCCGCGGACCTTGAACGCTTTGGCGCGGAGTTGGGCTTTGGCGTGACCATCGCCACCTTGCTTGAGGGCGATAACGGACAGGTGTCTTCAACAGCCATTCGCGCCGCTCTTACCGACGGAAGGCCGCGCGACGCCGCTGCGATGCTGGGACATTGGCACCGCATTGATGGGCCTGTTGTGGGCGGAGAACAACGTGGGCGCAAGTTGGGCTATCCGACGGCGAACATGTCGATCGAAGGGCTTCACCCGCCGAAATTTGGCGTCTATGCGGTGCTGGCAGACGTGCTCGACGGCCCATATAAAGGACATTATCACGGCGCGGCCAGTCTTGGGGTGCGGCCAATGTTCAATGGAAACATCCCCAATCTTGAAACCTATCTCTTTGATTTTTCCGGCGATCTCTATGGCACAGAGCTATCGGTCGCTTTGGTGGAGTACCTTCGCCCGGAAGAGACCTTTGATGGGCTGGACGCTTTCATCGCGCAGATGGATGCCGATTGCGCCAGGGCGCGCAGGGTTCTGGCGGCCTTATGACCGACCCTATCGACCGGTCCGGCCTGCGCCCGCGCTATTGGGAGACGACGCCACTCAAACGCATGACACGCGCCGAATGGGAGGCGCTTTGTGATGGCTGTGGCAAATGTTGCCTGAACAAACTGGAAGATGAGGACAGCGGGGATGTCGCGCTGACACGCGTGGCCTGTCGGCTTTTTGACGATTCGACCTGTCGGTGCGGGCAATATGACATCCGGCATCAGTTCGTGCCGGAATGCATCACGCTGTCGGTCAACAATATTGAACGTAACCTCTACTGGCTGCCTGAGACCTGCGCGTACAAGCTTTTGTGGAACGGAAAGCCGTTATATGACTGGCATCCGCTGATCTCTGGCACGCCGCAATCCGTGCATGATGCGGGGGTGTCGATGCAGAACCAGACGGTTGCTGAGTTTGACGTCGATGAAGACGATTGGGAAGACTATCTGATTGAGGAGCCCATCTGATGCGATTGGCGTCTGACAATACTGGCCCGGCTCTGCCGCAGGTCATGGAGGCGCTGACGCGCGCCAACGAGGGGCATATCTCGCCCTATGGTGAGGATGACCTCACCGAATCCGCGCGCAGCAAAGTACGCGAGGTCTTTGAAGCCCCGGATGCGGCAGTGCAGTTTGTGGCGACAGGGACAGCGGCAAACGCTCTTGCTCTGGCCTGTTTCACGCAACCTTGGCAGACGATCTTTTGTACGCCGCTGGCGCATATCCAGATTGATGAATGCCACGCGCCAGAGTTTTACACCGGAGGCGCTCGATTAACGCTGGTCGGCGAGCAGGACAAGATGACCCCAGCGCATCTGGAGGCAGCTATTGCCGCCTTGCCCAAACGGGATGTGCATGCCTCGCAGGCCGGGCCGGTGTCGCTGACGCAAGTGACAGAGTTAGGACAGCTATACACGTTGGAGGAATTGCGTGCGCTGAGTGACGTGGCGCACGCGGCTGGACTGAAAGTCCATCTGGACGGCGCGCGATTTGCCAATGCCTGTGCTGCTCTGGGATGCTCTGCTGCTGAGATGAGCCATGAAGTCGGAATTGATGCGGTATCCTTCGGAGCCAGCAAGAATGGCTGTCTGGGCGTTGAGGCTGTGGTGATCTTTGATCCCGACAAGAATTGGGAGCTGGAGCTTCGGCGCAAGCGTGGTGGGCATTTGTTTTCCAAGAACCGGTATCTGGCTGCCCAAATGCTGGGATATCTCGAAAATGATGCCTGGCGAGAGGCTGCGACAATGGCCAATGCGAACGCGACGCGTCTGGTCGCCGGTCTACGCGGGGTTCCGGGATGCGAATTCACAGCCGAACCGCAAGCCAACATGATCTTTGCCCGCCTGCCCCGTGCAGCGCATCAGCGCTTGCATAACGGTGGTGCCGTTTATGGCCTGTTCGAAGGACCTTTGGAGACAGGCGACCCGGATGAGCCGCTTTTGATGCGCTGTGTCTGTGACTGGTCAATCACCAAAACACAGATCGACAAATTCTTGGAAATAGCAACAGGTTAAGGACTAGCGGGTGCAAAAGATCGGATGGCAAAGACACCTGCCGTCGCTGCTGTTCCAGTGAGCAAAGACCCCCATATGAAATCAGTCATCACCATGCGCCAAGTCCAACCCTTGATCGTCGCCAGGTTTGTGAACTCGTAAGTGCCATAGGCCATAGCACCAATCAGCACGCCCGAACCGAAAACCCATATGAGCGGTTGATTGTCCTGAAGCGCCGGCCAACTCACAAACCATAACAGAACTGCGACGTAGAATGCATAAAACATGACTGCGGGTCCAAGACGCGGACTGTCATGCAAGAGCGGCTTGATCTCTTTTTCAAAGGTGGGTTTTACGATGTAACTCAGGCCGAGATAATCCAGGCCCAGAAAAACCGCAAAGGTTACAGCGTATAGAATAGCCAATGTCATATCAGATCCTCACAGATGTCCTAGTGTAACGACCCTGATGTGAAATGGTTCATTTCTTACAGGTTTTGCCCGTTCTGGTTAGGTTTCAGAGCTTACCCGAAAGGTGCAGATCTATGTCATCAAGCCGGTCCTGACCCCAGAAGCTCTGGCCGGTGTCGATCACATAAAAAGGCGAGCCGAAAACATTGGCTTTGACCGCGTCTTCGAGGTTTTGGGCATAGGTTTCCGCGCCTGTGAGCAACCCGCTATCGGCCAGTGACGGATCAAAACCCGCCTTTTCAAGGCAGTCCCGCACCACAGCGTCTTCTGCGATGTCACGATCTTCGGCCCAAACCGCCGTCAGAAAGAGCCGACACAGCAGGCCGAGATCACCGCCGTCCACATTTTGTGCCGCGATGATCGCATAAGAGGACGGCGCCGCGTTGGTCGGCCAATGGGCTGGTTTGAGGTTCAAAGGCATACCAAGCTTGCGCGCCTGACGCGGCAATTCCTGGGCGCGCCACTCTTGTCGGCTGATATGTCGATCCTTGGGCGGTGTGCCCCCGGTGCGCGCAAAGAGCGCCAGAATGTCGAGCGGTTTGTAAGTGATCGTGGCGCTGTGCTTTTCGGCCAATGTCTCCAACCGGTCGCCTGCGAGGTAGGCATAGGGCGAGAGCGTGGCAAAATAGTAATCGATATGAGCCATTTTAGCGGTTCCTTCCAAGGCATAGCTTTGCCTGACGGTAAGCCCGTGTTAAGCGGTGTCAACGTCATGATTCTGTCATGTCTGCTGCTTTTGCATGCTGAACGGAGGGGTCCGCACATGCCGCTGTCTCAAGAACCAAAGCTTATTTCCGGAAATGCCAATATGCCGTTGGCACAGGGGATCGCCAAGCGTATGTCGATGCATCGCGGTGTGGCCATGGACCTCGTGGATGCGCGGGTAGAGCGTTTCAACGATGGTGAGATCTTCGTCGAAGTGTTCGAAAACGTGCGCGGCGAGGATATGTTCATCATCCAGCCCACTTCGAACCCGGCCAATGACAACCTGATGGAGCTGCTCATCATGGCAGATGCGCTGCGACGTTCTTCTGCCAAGCGGATCACGGCGGTGATCCCCTATTTCGGCTATGCGCGGCAGGATCGGCGCACCAAGGCCCGCACGCCAATCTCGGCCAAGCTGGTGGCCAATATGATCGTCGAGGCGGGTATCGAACGCGTTCTGACGATGGACCTGCACGCGGCGCAAATTCAGGGCTTTTTCGATATTCCGGTGGACAACCTTTATGCATCGCCGGTGTTTGC